>NZ_JAJNIR010000036.1:0-26426 GCF_022385935.1 Mammaliicoccus sp. J-M41
CCTTTAGAAACAATTTTATTATTCTCTCTTACCTTAATGTGCATAGCATCAACAAATACATACTTATACTGATGACTAACAATAGGTCTACTCGCCCATTCTTTGATTTCAGGATCCAGGTTTTTTTATTACGCTTGAAACAGTGGATTTAGACACAGATTTTCCCGTTAGGGATTCCACAATTTTATTAACATTTCTAGTTGAAACACCATTAATATATGCTTCTGTCATCGCTAAAATAAGGGATTGGTCAGAACGTGAATATTGATTGAATACTTCAGTTGTAAATTCACCGTCACGTGTTCTTGGAACTTTTAATGTCAGATTGCCAATAGGCATCAGGAAGTCACGCTCATAATAACCATTACGTTGTGCGTTTCTTCCTGAATTCTTTTGTTTATATCCAGCATTAACATACTTATCTCTTTCCATTTCCATGTATGCATTTATGACAGTCATAGCTATTGTTTTCATAGATGCATTCATATCACTTCCAAAAATAGCACTTGCCAATTCTTCATAATCTAAGTTAACATTTAATTGAGTCATATATAGTCACCTCTACAATTTTTTCTTAGTCGATTACATTGTACTAAAGTGAGCTATATATGGCTCTTTTTTTATTACACAATTATATGGACATATTCCCAGAAACCTCCTCCTCTTCCTCCATCTTCTTCTATTTCAACTTTATTTCCTATTTTATATTCCATAACAGTATGAAGCGCCTCTTCAAAAGTGTATAATTACATTACAAGTGTGTATAAGCTATTTGAATCCCCCAAAATAAATGTTTATGACACGCATGTCAAAATGGATGTGACAAAGTTGCATTTACTAATCATTGTATATGTACATACATCTTCGTATGATTAAGTTACAAAATACTTTTTATATAAGGGAAGGTGTGTTCAATATGGCAGAACAAGCTGAAAAGAAAAAAGGCATTGGTCCTAAGGTTCAAGCTTTTGGTTCATTTTTAAGTAGTATGATTATGCCAAACATTGGTGCTTTTATTGCTTGGGGGCTAATTACAGCACTGTTTATCAAAGATGGTTGGCTACCTAACGAAGAACTTTCTTCAATGGTTGATCCAATGATTAAATATTTAATTCCATTACTTATTGCATTTAGTGGTGGTCGTTTAGTTCACGGTTTACGTGGTGGTGTCGTTGGTGCGACAGCTACTATGGGTGTTATCGCGGCATTCCCAGATACGCCGATGTTAATCGGTGCAATGATTATGGGTCCATTACTTGGTTGGTTAATGAAAAAAGTTGACCAATTCTTAGTTCCTAGAACACCTCAAGGCTTTGAAATGTTATTCAATAACTTCTCAGCTGGTATTCTAGCTTTCATCATGGCGATTGTTGGTTTCAAAGGATTAGCGCCATTAGTTGAAGGACTTATGAAAGTCTTAGGTATGGGTGTTGACTTCTTAGTTTCTCATCACTTATTACCATTAGTAAGTATTATTATTGAACCAGCTAAAACAGTATTCTTGAACAATGCAATTAACCACGGTGTCTTAACACCTCTTGCATCTGAACAAGTAGCTCATGCTGGTAAATCTATTCTTTATACTTTAGAATCAAATCCTGGACCAGGTTTTGGTATTCTATTAGCTTATATGGTATTCGGTAAAGGTACTGCAAAAGCAACTTCATATGGTGCTGGTATCATCCACTTCTTAGGTGGTATTCATGAAATTTACTTCCCATATGTTTTAATGCGTCCTTTATTACTAGTTGCCGTTATTTTAGGTGGTATGACTGGTGTTGCAACATTTAGTATGTTCGACTTCGGTACTACAGGACCAGCATCTCCAGGTTCAATCTTAGCTTATATAGCTATTACACCTAAAGGTAGTTACTTAATTATGTTACTTGGTATCTTCCTAGCAACATTAGTTTCATTTGTAGTTGCATCTATCATCTTAAAATTCACTAAAGACCCTGAAGGCGACATTGAATCAGCTACTGCTGATATGGAAGCTCGTAAAGGTAAAAAATCTTCTGTTAGCGATGCTTTAACTGGTTCTAAAGAACAAGAAAAAGGTGAAGCTTCTGAAGAAGAAAAAGATGAATCTGAAGAACTATTAGATCAATATGACACAGAAAATATTGATGCACATGATTTCTCTAATGTTAAAAAAGTTATCTTTGCTTGTGATGCTGGTATGGGCTCAAGTGCTATGGGTGCTGGTATGTTAAGAAATAAATTCAAAAAAGCTGAGTTAACTGATATTGAAGTTACAAATACAGCTATTAACCAATTACCAGACGATGCTGATGTTGTCATTACGCAAAAAACATTAACAGATAGAGCAATTAAGAAAAATCCTAAAGCCATTCATATTTCAGTAGATAATTTCTTAAATTCACCAAGATATGAAGAATTAATTAACGAACTGAAAAAATAATTTTACACAAAGGAGTGAAGAACGATGATGATCAGTAACCGGGAAAAGAGTATTCTCAAATTACTATCTGAGCGTCTTCACTCTTTTTTAACAATTCATGATATTGCACAAGCACTTGGTATTTCCTCTCGAACTGTTCATAGAGAGATGAAAAGCGTTGAAGATACACTGAATAAATATCACTTATCTCTGACAAGAGTTCCTAAATTAGGATTACGTATTGAAGGAGAACCAGAAGACATTGACAATTTTGTACAATCATTGACTGAACAAAATACAATTGATTTATCTGATGAAGAACGAAAAGTTATTATTCTATACAACCTTATTCAATCTAAAGATCCAGTGAAATTATATAGTCTTGCGAATGAAATTGGTTCATCTACACATACACTTAACAAAATCATTGAGCAATTGGAACCTGAATTACACACATTTGAACTTTCATTAGAACGAAGACGTGGCGAAGGTTTGATTCTTAATGGTGAAGAAGTCAACAAAAGGCAGTTACTTGCTAGAATCATGTTAGAAAAATTAGATGGTGACAGCGTGTACTCTGTAGTAGAAGATCATTTCGTATATCATACGTTAAACGAAACACATCTTCGAGGTATTGTTGATATAGATAGATTGTTTAATGTTGAACGCTTGTTAATGGATGAACTCGGTACATTACCTTATACATTAACTGAGGCAAGTTACCTCACATTAACGATTCATATCGTTTTAGCAATTGAACGTATTAAGCAAGATGGACATGTAGAAATTGAGGATGATATTTTAAATGAATTGATTTCGACGGATGAATTTAAAGTATCAGAGAGACTTACCAATGTATTAAGCGATATATATGATGTGACATTTAATCATTCTGAAATTGCTTTTATTACAATGCATTTAAGAGGCGCAAGACGTCGCCACGAAACAACTTATGAAAACAATGATATTCATAAGCAGCGCGTTACCGAACTTATAGAATTTGTAAAAGATCAAGGATTTTCATTTAAAGATGAAGATGCCCTATTCAAAGGATTAAATTTACATTTAGAACCTGCGATTAATAGACTTGAGGCAAACATTGAAACCTACAATCCGCTTACCGAAATGATAGAAACCTATGATCAAGAGTTATTTGAAGCTGTTTCATCAGGTTTAAAGATTGTATTCATGAATTATCATTTTCCAAAAAGCGAAGTTGCTTATATCGCACTTCACTTTGGTGGCATGTTACAAGCAAAACAAAGACGTTCATTACATGTTCTCGTTGTATGTAGCAGTGGAATTGGTACAAGCCGTATTCTATCCAATCGTTTAAAACAGCATTTTTCTGAAATCACGCAAACTACCGAAGTTTCTGTCAGTAGTTTGAAGTCGATTGATTTTTCAAAGTATGATGGCATGATTTCAACTGTAGCTGTAGACACAAAGTACCCACATATTACAGTGAATCCTTTATTACCAAAGCAAGACGCTGAAAATGTGAAATACTTTTTGAAATTACAGCAATCTGTTGTCCATGATCCTCAAAATACGCAAAATCAAGAACAACCACTATCATATGAAGATTATGATCGCACTGTAACTTTTATAGAAGAAAGTTTGGCACTGATTCAAAATATGATCGTTGAAAAGAAAAAAGTAACACAGTTAGAACGATATCTCATTCAAACATTGTCCAAGCATCGTGTGATTGACAATACACATACGTTCAGTGAAAAGCTTAACAGCCGAATGAATTTACAAGGCTTTGCATTAACTGGTTATCCAGTTGCTATTCCCCATCTTTCTGATGAATCAATCAAAAAGCCACAATTGATTATTACGGAATTAACAAAGCCACTAATGCTAAAAACGATTGAAAATGAACAACAAGAAGTAAATTGGCTTGTATGTATGTTTATTCCGAGAAATTCGGAACAAGGACAACTTATGAGCGAAGTGTCATCCTTAATTACAGAACATTTGGATGATATTGATCAGTTGTTAAATGATAGGGTAAAGATAGAGAACACACTCAAATCATTTTTCTTAAATAAATTAAAACAAAAACTAACGAAAACGGAGTGAATTAACATGACAAAATTATTTAATCCAGAAAACATTTTTATGAATCTCTCAGTAAATTCTCAAGAGGAAGCTATCGAAAAAGCTGGCCAAGCATTAGTTGAAGAAGGTGCTGTAACTGACAAATATATTACTGCAATGAAAGAACGCGAACAAATCGTTACAACATATATGGGTAACTTCTTAGCTATCCCACACGGTACAGATGAAGCTAAAACTGAAGTATTAAAATCAGGTCTTGTATTACTTCACATTCCAGATGGCGTAGATTGGGACGGCAATGAAGCAAAAGTAGTCGTTGGTATCGCTGGTAAAGATGGCGAGCATTTAGATATTCTTTCTCAAATCGCTATTGTATTTAGTGAAGAAGAAAATGTTGAACGTGTTATCAATGCACAATCTAAAGATGAAATTCTTGCAATCTTTGAGGAGGTTGAACTTTAATGAAAGCCATTCACTTTGGTGCTGGTAACATCGGACGTGGCTTCATAGGTAAAGTATTAAATGATAATGGCTATGAAGTAACATTCGTCGATGTTAACGAAACAATTATTAATCAAATTAATGAAGAAAAAGCTTATCAAGTTGTTATCGCAAATGAAGAAAATACTAAAGAACCTGTTTCAGGTGTTAAAGGTATCAATAGCATTACTGAAACAGACAAATTAAAAGAAGCAATTTTAGAAGCAGATGTCATTACGACAGCTGTTGGTGTAAATATCTTACCTATTATCGCTAAATCATTTGCATCATTCTTAAAAGAGCGTGAAGCTGGTAAACCGTTAAATATCGTTGCTTGTGAAAATGCTATTATGGCAACAGATCAACTTAAAAAAGCCATTTTAGATATTACAGGTCCTTTATCTGATGACATTAGTTTCCCTAACTCAGCAGTTGACCGTATCGTACCTCAAGGTCAAAAAGAAGGATCATTAGACGTATTAGTTGAACCTTTCTTTGAATGGGTTGTAGAAGCTTCAAAATGGCAAGGTACACAATTACAAGATGTACACTATGTTGATGATTTAACACCTTATATCGAAAGAAAATTATTAACAGTTAATACAGGTCATGCTTATTTAGCATACTTTGGTCAATACAAAGGTTACAACACAATTCTTGAAGCGATTCAAGATGAAGAAATTAATGTAGGTTTACGTGAAGTATTAAAAGAAACAAGTGAATATCTTGTTTCTAACTTCGATGAATTTACGAAAGAAGACCAATCTTACTATGTTGAAAAAATAATTGGTCGTTTCCAAAACCCATATTTATCTGATGATGTAACAAGAGTTGGTCGTGGCGTATTACGTAAAGTTGGACCAAACGATCGTATCGTTAAACCGCTAGTAGCATTATCTAAAACGAATAAAAAACATTCTGAACTCGTTAAAGCACTTTGCTATTTATTAGAATATCAAGATGAAAACGATAAAGAAACAGTTGAGAAAAACGACTATATCAAGGAACATAGCGTTGCTGAATTCTTAAGTAAATATGCAGAATTAGAATCAGATATTATCGAAGAAGTAATTATTCAATATACTTCAATCAATAAATAATTATAAAGAAGTCGTATGTTAAATACGACTTCTTTATATGGTTAATTTTATAATATTCCCATTTAATATCGGCATATTTTGTAATTTTCATTTTATTTTATTGATAGAATTAATAATAACCATGCACTTTAATTTTTTGAGATTATATTATACCTACCTTTCGTTTGTGACAGTTATATTATTTATATTATTATTTAATTAAATCCTACTCTTATTAGTTTACATACAGTTATTTTTAGGCTAAAATAAGTAAATAATTGATAAACTGTATTTATGAATTAAAAATTTAAAACGCTTCCATATTGATAATGCGAGGCTTTACCACCAAACTGTATTATTTCAATTACAGAAGCAAAATACTCACTTCTAGGGGGATTCAAAATGGCAATTTCTAAAATAGAAAATTGTTCCGATTTATTAGCACTTGTAACATATGTGGACAAATTAAAATCAATCATTAAAAAGGATTTTTCACTTAGCTTTGAAGAATTCGCAGTATTAACTTACATTAATGAAACAGACGATGAAGAATATCATCTTAAAAAAATCATTAGCAAGTTAAATTACAAACAACCACAAATTGTAAAAGCAGTTAAAAACTTATCACAACAAGACTACTTTACAAAAAGAAGAAATGAATATGACGAGCGTACAGTTTTAATTCTAGTTAATAAAAAACAACGTAAATCAATTTCAGAAGTGCTTGAAAAAATCGATAACGAAATCGCTAAGACTGAAATTAACGAATAATATGAATAAAGCGGAGACATTTTATGATGTCTCCGCTTTTTTGTGTGGTGTGGGGGTGATTGGTAAACTAGGTATATACTTGGCAAAGATGTGAGTTTATTCCGACTTTAACTCATATCTTTCACACCCCCCACCTTCCTCACCTTACCAATAAAAAAGCTAAGACATCATCAAATGCCCTAGCTCGCTTTATTATATGACTTGTTTATCTCTTACTGGTTGGTTTAAAAAAGATGATACGACTTGTTTGAATTTTTCACTTTCTTCAATAAATGGTGCGTGCCCTGAATGTTCAAATATTTCTGTTTGAGCGTTCTTTATATTTTCCGAATCATTATCAATATCAAAAGGATCATGTTTACCTTTCACGATAAGTGTTGGTATGTCTATATGATCTATTTTGATATTTATACCATTTATAGATCTAACAGAAATTGCATCTTCTTCTGGTGTCATTCGATAATATTTTTTCACTTCTTGATACCATTTAAAAGTCGATTTAACATCATGAAATATTTCATTGAACAATATTAACATTGCTTCTTCTTTACTAAATCCTGCAACTTTATCTCTATGTTTGGCTATTAATTTAATAAGTGGTTGTTTACCTTGATTGGAAATTGAAGATACGAGTACTAACTTTTCTACTTTATCTGAATGTTGGTTTGTAAATTCTTGAGCAATGACGCCACCCATATCATGTCCTAATATATAAGCTGATTCTATGTCTTCAGCATCCATTAAATCTACAATGTCATCTATATGATTTTGGATAGAAATTTCTTGTTGTTTATCTGATTTACCATGTCCCCTAGAATCCATTGTATATATTGTAAATTGATCTTTCAGAAGCTGTACTGTTGAATTAAATGTCGCTAAATTCATATTTAATGCATGTAACATAATTAATGGTTTCCCTTTACCGTGTTTTTCATACACTATATGAGTCCCATCCCTTGTTAATAATTCTCCCATAGTGAGTACCTCCCTACTTTACAGTAATAATATACCCATTTAACAATTTTTCACACTTATAATATTAAGTTAATGCCATAAAAATAAATGCAAAAAATGATTGTAGTCAATACATCATCTTCTGCATTTATGTTATACATATTTTCTTGTTGAATACATCATTACAAAATAAAGGATAATCACGAGGATAATAGACCAACTCGCAAATGTAACGATCATAATTACTGTTTCATTCATCGTTATGGATGCAATTGTTTTTTGAATAACTGCTAATCCCATTGCACCAACTTCGAGCTTTTTCATAAATATTGCGAGTATGACGAGAAGAATCCCAATGCCAAATATGGCTTGAAATACTTGTAATGGTAATACATACATTCCTAACGTAACATTAAATATTTTAAGCATACATAGAACAATGCCTATACTAAATAAGAAAATATTGGTCATCATCAATTTCTGATTAGGATAGAGATAACTATGTTTTTTTATAATTAAATATATAACGAGTGAAATAGATAATATAATTACAAAATAAAATATATACAATCCCGTTACGGCATTAAACGGAATGAGCTTTTTATCAAATAAATATGCTAATAATAAGAAGTGTAGTGTATAAAAAATGATTGGATTATAATTTACAACCACAATATTTCTCTCTATGATTTGAAGTATTTCAGCGTGAGATTTGTGTCGATATTCTGCATAGTCTATATCTTTCTCATCTGACTTTTTCATATCCTTCTTTAATGAATGTTGTACTTTATCAATTTGTTTAGGTAATACACCGACATGCTGTAAATAGTCATTTACATTTTCCAGCAATACATTATTGTTCGGACGCAAATAAATACACCACCTTCATTATAATATTGTATAAATTAATCCCCTATTATGCAATATGTATATAACATAAAAGGGGATTAAATTCGCTATTGATTTAGTATTTACCTATATCAACACGATATACTTTAAATTGTTTACTATCAGGTGTTGCTTTTGAAAGCTGGAAGTGTGCTTGTCCATTATTCACATAAGCATAACCGCCCGTATACTTATTATTTTGTACACGTTTAGTCGTATTGTCTCCTAGAATTGAGACAAGTGGATCTAATTTCACATTTGTTAATTTGTCATAAATCATTGTAACGCGTTTAACCGTTTCTTTATTACCTTTAACTTTGGCAGTAATAATCATATGTCCATTTTTAGTATCAAATTCGTAATAATTTTCTCTATCATTACTATCATCAGAATATGAGAACATTAAATTAGGATACTTTGATTTAATTTTAGAAATCTTATCACCAATTTTAATACCTTCGATTGTTACTGTACCGTCTTTATAGGTCTGCACATTGTTTTCGTTAATATTTAATTGATTTTTAGTTGCAGCATTTGCCTCAGCAAAAGTTGAAAATGGCAGAACCATAAGTACCATTGCAATTATTAAGAGACATTTTTTCATATGAGGTTCTCCTTCAGTCTGCGTCTTATATGCTATGCATTGAACTGCGTTAATTATAACATAAAGATTACAAAATGACCACTTTTATTACAATCATGTAACAAAACCGTGAAATATCGCTTGATTAACTTAAAAATTCTTCCAATACTTTAATGAATTTCTCTTTTTCCTCAATAAAAGGCAATTCACCTGAACCTTCAAACAGTTTAAATTCAGCATTCGGTAACAGTTCACTTATTCTTTTACCTTCGCTATATAATATTTTGCCATCGTATTGTCCAGAAATGACGAGCGTACGTGTTTCAATATCTGGAAGTAACGATATAATATCAAAATCTTTAAAAGAGCGCTTAACAGCAATCTCTTCTTCCATCGTTTGAAGGTCATTTGACGGAATATGTGACTTTACAAACTTTTTAGCTTGTTTAATATTTTTATATCTGAATCTTAATAAATATTTTTCTTTGTCTTCATCAGACATCGTTCTAATTTCATCAGCATGTCTATCATAAATACGGTTATCTGGGAACGTTGAATGATCGTCTGTAGGATTAATTAACACCATGCCATTGATCAAATCAGGATTTTTATATGTGAGACCTGTTGCAATGGTTGCTCCAAGTTCTAGACCAATCACATATGCTGAGTTAATGAATAATGCATTTAATAGTTGTTGAATATCTGAAATATAGTCATCTACTCTACTATCATGTGGTGTATCACTTAAACCATGACCTCTTAAATCAATAGATATAACTTGATAATTTTTACTTAACTTTTTAATAAGTGGTTCAAAGACATCCATATCTTGAAAAACACCATGTAACAAAATAATTGGATAGCCGCTTCCTTTTGTATTATAGTGTATGGCAACATTTTCTTTCGTTAAAAATAAGTTCATCATGCTTCACCTCTTTCGATTTGTTTACAAACATCTATGAGATCACTTAAACTTTCGATTGTATAATCTAATTCGTGCTCCTCTGGTGTGCCAATGACTGAATTAGCCATCCATGCAGTCTTCATGCCCATAGCATGCGCTGCTGCGATATCATTTAAAGGACAATCTCCAACATATAATGCATGATGTGCCGTTATGCCAAGATGTTTCAATATATCTTCAAATATAATTGGGTCTGGCTTCATAGCACCCACCTCATCAGAAGTTGAAACATAATGAATGTATGGATAAATACCGATTGCATTCATAACGTGTTTAATTTCTTCACTCTTACCATTCGCTACAACACCTAATTTATAACCCATACTGCGTAGTTTATCCAATGCTACCAATGTATCATAGAAAGGAAAATGGTATCTGTAGTGATGCATTTTATAGTCGTTATAAAATGTCTTCCACGATATCCTTTCTATATTTAATCTCTTAACAAGTTCTTGATATACCCATTCAACATCTTCTATACCATAGGGATTTAACGTTAAATATACCTTTTCAAAATCACGTCTTTGGACTGTTACCATTAACTCATGAAATCTCTCAAACTGCTCTTCCAAAAACTTCATTCGCGATTTCTCACGATCTACAAGCGTATCTTCTAAGTCAAAAATAATCGCTTGAATATCACACGAACACATGTCATCATCCCTTTCATAGAAACATTTTAAACTATTCCATAAAGAAAGCAATACAATTTTTACATACAAAACACCAACCCTCTATCATAATGTTTAAAGGATTGGTGTCCGTATGCTATTGATTGTGATTTAATACTGATTGATACATTAAATATTCAGTAAGTTCTTTCTTTTTTTCGTTGTTCTGTAATCATTAAATACATCATAATCGGTATGGCAATAATTGAGAGTATAATGCCAACCGGAATTTGTATCGGACTTATGATAATTCTGCCAACAGTATCTGCAATTAATAAAAGTGCACCGCCGATTAATAAATTCAACATCATTTGAACGTTAATAGGTACCTTGTACACCCTTCTAACAACTTGAGGTACAATCATACCTATAAATCCAATAATACCCGTAAAACTTATAATAACGGCTGTCATTATAGCAGCTAATAACAAACATGTCCATGATATCAATCGAACATTCACACCAAGTGTTGTAGCTTTATCTTCACCTAATTGAATCATTTTAATATAATGACTCATCATAAACAAGATTAAGATACAGATTAAAGTAACAATCCCTGTGATTTCTACAGTTATTTTTTCGGCAGATGAAACACTACCAAACATATATGACACCATGCTATTAACTTTATCCGGCTTAAGCAATAAAAGTATATAAAGTGCCGAACTAAAGAATGCACCAATAAAAATACCTGAAAGTATCATTGTTGCTACATGAAATGTTTTGACCATCGTTTCTGTAATCAGTACAACAACGATAAGCGTTAACAAGCTGAAGAATATTGAAAATAGTGGCACAAACCAAATGGATACACCGATAAATACGGCAAGCGCACTTCCGAATGTTGCCCCGCTTGCTAATCCTAACGTAAAACTATCCGCGAGTGGATTATTCAATATCGTTTGATAGATTTGACCACTCATGACTAGCCCCATACCAGCAATTAATGCTAACAGTGTCCGCGGTACTCTTAACTTGTAAAAAATCGTCCATTCTAGTTGATTATCAAATTTCCATGTTATACCCGTAGATCCTACGAATAAAGAAATGCCAATTGCAAACAATAGAACGAGAAACCATATCACAACATGACGATAAACGTTATGATTTTTAGTCATAAACTTTTTCAGAAAGTTCTTTTAGACCTTTCGCTAATCTTGGTCCTGGTCTAGAAATCATATCTGCATTGAGTGCATGAACGTGTTTCTCTTTAACAGCATTAACTTGGTCAAAGCCATCTCTATTGTTATTTAATTTTTGATATTCCACTTCAGACTGTCCACTTGTTGTAATCATAACATCAGGATTTCTTTTAAGAATACTTTCTTTATCCGTTTTAATCCAACCTTCTTGGTCATGATAAAGGTTCTTAGCTTTGATAGAAGTTAACATATCATCATAAAACGTATTTGATCCTGAAGTGTAAATATCAGGTTGAGAAGAAATTTCCATAAATACTTTTTTACCTTGTTGGTCTTTAGGGACGTCTTTTACAACATCTTCTATTTCTTTCTTCACTTTACTTACTAATTTATCTGCTTCTTTTTCTTTACCTGTTACTTTTCCAACTTGCTTGAATGTATCATACATTTCATTAATTGAATTTGCATCATCTATGTAGACGACTTTCACGCCTGCATCACTTAATTTTTTTAAATCTTTTTCTTGTGTAGATTTGTTCGACTCATGCGCCAAAATTAAATCAGGTTTTGCTTTTAATAACGCTTCTGTATCAAGTTTAAAGGCATCGAATTGTTTTTTATCTTTCACATCTTTAGGATAATCATCAACAGTTGATACCCCAACGACTTTATCTCCAAGTCCTAACGCGTATAATATTTCTGTATTACTTGGAATAAGCGATACAATACGCTTATATTCTTTCTTATCAGTTGTTTCTTGTTTCGTTTCTTTCTTGTTATCCGTATTACCTCCGCTTTGGCAACCTGTCACGATGATCATAGCAGCAAAGATTAAATAAAATATTTTGTTTATTTTCATACTTAATCCCTCCATATATTTAATTAAAAAATGGTACACAAAAAGGAGCAACTCAAATAAGATTGAGCTGCACCTCAATTAAAATAATGATTAAATTACATAGATTCTGGAGCTGACACACCTACTAATGCTAACGCATTGCGAAGTGTAATACGCGCCGCTTCAATTAGAGCTAAATGCGCTTTAGTCTTCTCTGCATCATCTGTTAATACTTTCTCTGCATTATAGAACTTATGGAACTGTGCAGCCAAATCTTGAATATAATTCGTAATACGATGTGGACTGCGTGATTCTGCAGCAGAAACAATTGTTGGTTCAAATTCAGCAATTTTCTTCAATAAATCAAATGCTTTTTCATGTGTAATTAAAGATAAATCGACGTTTTGATCAATCGTGATACCTTTTTCTTCTGCTTGGCGAATAATAGATGATATACGCGCATGTGCATATTGTGCATAATACACTGGGTTATCTTGTGATTCTTTCTTAGCTAATTCCATATCAAAGTCAAAGTGTGTATCAGGACTACGCATCGTTAAGAAGTAACGAGCGGCATCAATGCCTACTTCATCCATAATGTCACGTAATGTAATAGCATTACCTGTACGTTTACTCATTTTCACTTCAACGCCGTCTTGTAATAATCGTACCATTTGCATAATTTGTATTTCAAGACGTTTTGAATCTACGCCAAATGTTTCAAGAGATGCTTTTAAACGATTAATATAACCGTGGTGATCAGCACCAAATAAATTAATTAATTTGTCAAAACCACGTTCTACTTTATCGTAATGATAAGCGATATCTGGTAAGAAGTACGTATACGTACCGTCTTGTTTAATTAACACACGGTCTTTATCGTCACCAAATTCTGTTGTTTTTAACCATGTTGCGCCATCTTGTTCATAAGTATAGCCTAATTCTGTCATTTTATCTAAAACAGCTGAAATTTTGTTTGTTTCATATAATGATGTTTCACTGAACCAATTATCAAAATGAATATTAAAATCTGTTAAGTCTTGTTTTAATTTTTTCATTTCATAATCTAAACCAAGTTTACGGAATGTCTTAATACGTTCTTCTTCCGCTTGATCTTTAATTTCAGGATGTTTTTCAGCTAAGTCTTTACCGATTGCGATAATATCTTTACCGTAATAACCATCTTCAGGTAATTCAGCATCTAAACCTAACGCTTGGTTATAACGCGCTTCAATAGAATGTGCTAAATTTTCAATTTGTTTACCTGCATCGTTAATATAATATTCACGTGTTACATCATAACCAGCTGCACTTAACACGTTTGATAATGTATCACCTACTGCTGCATTACGTGCATGTCCAATATGCAAATCTCCTGTTGGGTTTGCAGATACATACTCAACGATGATACTTTCGTTTTTACGTTCTTCTGTTTGACCAAATGTTTCGCCTTTTGTTAAAGCTGTCTTAATAATTTCAGTTAAATATTGTTGATCTAAGTAGAAATTAATAAATCCAGGACCTGCAATATCTACTTTTTTAACATTCGCTTTATTTGTATCTAAATTTTCAACGATTTGATTTGCTATTTCGCGTGGATTTTTGCGCGCTAATTTTGTTAATACCATCGCAATATTTGAAGAATAATCTCCATTTGCAGGGTCTTTAGGTGTTTCGATTTTAATTTCTGGAACTGTTTCTACAAGTTCAGATTTAATGATACTTGCTTTAATTTCTTCAATTAACGTTTCTTTAACTTGGTTAATAATGTTCATTCATTTATCTCCTTATAATTAATTTGAAATTGGTATGTTCCAAGTAACCCAGTTTGATCACTTAGCTGATAATGTATCCTGAGTTTACCTTGTTGATCGTCTATAAAATGTTTGATTGATAATGTATTAACGTGCATTGTCATGCGTCCTGCATCAGTATCATAATAACTAATCGTTTCCTGTCCTTCAACAAAGTGAAAGACTGTTTTGACCGCGCCAGTACGGTGGATTTTCACGCCATCATCTTCTATTTTAAGCATATTTTTTACGATTTGTTCATCAATCGTTTCTTCATATCTAATTATATCGCTATTTCTTCTATGAAATGTACCTGATGTTTTTGTTTGAAATGTTTCTTTCTCGCCATTTTGTTTCACGACTTGTTTAATATTTATATTAATATTTTCTTTCATAATTGGCCACCTCACCGTTTAAGAACGTATATCATTATAGCATATTTGACTATTAAAATTAAAAAAAGCAGGGCGAAAAGCGCCTGCTTTTTTTAGTGTCCTAGCTATAGTAGCTATCAACTATTTTACTTATGATATTGTGAAAAGACAATAGCTATTTAGTTGAATTGTGATAATTCACAATTAAGTCACAAAATAGACATATTTAATTTATCTCTAATGATGATTTTAGTTCATCACTGCTGTTATGCCACATTTCAGAATTATGTTCTTGAAGGAATTTTTTAAGAACTGCTCTATTTTCGTCACCAATTTGGTCAATTTTCACTTGATGTTTCATAGATTTATCCATCATATTCACATGTTCTGGCATACTTTTATATCCACGTTTCTTAGGTTTATTAACCATTAAATAGCAACCTGTTAGTCCTGCATAATATGGACCTTGTTCGCCACGTTCAGTTGTAACCCAGCAAAGCCAATATTCTTTTGCTTCTTCACCTTTGACTTCTTCTATATCTTTAACCCATTTCACACGCTTTTCTACTTCAGCTCTAGCATGCATGGCACCAATATCGATAAATGCAGTTTGTTCTGATACATCGACGAATACAGGCGCAACGTTGTCTAAACTTATAGAGCCTATATTTGTACCTTTATGCCCATCTAATGGATCATTTTTAATGATATTAAATTGAAATCCTTTCTTTTCAGCCACTTGTTTCACCTCATTTAATTCATGATTACATCATACTAGAGTATCAGACTGACATTCAAGTTTGTAATCTACACGAGTTCATTTAATATATTGATAATATCGCCTTTAATCGTTTCATCTTCCATTTCTATAATTAATTCTTTAGGATAATACAGTTTATAGTCTAAACGTTTAATCCCTGTAATACTATGGATGATGACTGATTGGCTACTAATTTCTTTAATACGACCTGTCTTCTGTAATAGATGTATCGGCTGTCTATTTGATCCTGGTCGGTCATAATCATACGGTAAATCTGAGAACGAGTCACAAACGAAATAATATTCTGGGTCAATGCCGCCTTTTTCAAATAGATCTGTCAGTTCACCAATCGTAATAATAGATCCATCAAATGGTAAGTATTTAAATAAATCACGATTAACAAATCTTTTACTTAAATCACTTAAGATTGGATCATCTTCTTCAGTCCACTCTTCTAAATAATACATCACGACCGCTTCATCAAGACGAATATAATCAGCGATTGAAACGTCTCCTTCAAAAAATGGAATTAAATATTTAGGTTGCTCTTTAAATGAGTATCCTTGATCATAAAGTACCTTTGCACGCTTAAAGCAGCGATTTAGCAACACTTCTCCACCTCGACTCACCGGGTGAAAATAAATTTGCCAATACATTTGATAACGACTCATTAAGAAGTTTTCAACTGCATGCATACCACTTTCTTTAATCAACACTTCATCTTTAGACGGACGCATCAATCTCAGCACACGTTCCATATCAAATTGACCATAACTCACACCTGTAAAATATGCATCTCGCTGTAGATAATCCATGCGATCTGCATCTATTTGAGATGAAATCATCGATATGACTAATTTATTTTCATGTGTCTTATTAATCACTTCTGCTACTTCAGATGGAAAGTCAGGCGAAACTCTACTCAACACTTCATTAACTTCTGTATCACCTTTAATAATCAGCTGTGTGAATTTTTCGTGATCCGTTAGGAAGATTTTTTCAAAACAATGTGAAAAAGGACCGTGCCCTAAATCATGTAAAAGTGCTGCACATAATGCGAGTGGTCTATCCTTATTATCCCAATGTGCACGTCCTTCAAATACTTCATCTATCATACGTCGTACAATTTCATATACACCTAGAGAATGTCCAAAGCGACTATGCTCAGCTGTATGGAAAGATAAATAGAGTGTTCCAAGTTGTTTAATTCTTCTTAAGCGTTGAAATTCTTTCGTTTTGATAAGATCCCAAATTAATTGGTCTCTTACGTGTATATAACGATGAACAGGGTCTTTAAAAACTTTCTCTTCAGGTAATTTTTTTGTTCCATAAGCTTCCTGTGTCACTTTGTTCCCTCCATTTCATCCAATTATTCTACAATAAATTCAATTTCGCCGACATTTTCATATACGGCTTTATACTCTCCTTGTGTTAAAGGTTTTGGCAAAATAAATGTTCCACTTGAAATAAACATGCCAGGTGTTAATGAACGATTATATTCTTTAATTTCATTAATCAACCACTTAACAGCTTTAGCAGGATGTCCCTCAACTTCTGTACTAAATCCAGAAGCTAATTCTTTACCGTCTAAATATAATGTCCCCTTAATGTTATCTATATCTTCATAACTTAATTTCTTAGGTTCACCGTAAACAACGCCACCACTTACTGCGCTATCAGCAATAATTTCTGTTACAGATAAATTAGGGAACCAGTTACTAAAACGTGAATCCGGAATCTCTACCCCTGGTGCAATCAAGCATTTATTCATAATATCTTCAAGGCTATCTTCTTCTGTTAATTCTTCTTGAACAATAAAGACTAATTCTAACTCTGCTAAAGGTTCATTTAAATCATTTAAATAAATATGTTTGTCCAGAATAGTTGTTTCTCCCATTGCACCATATAATGGCGTTGTTGAAGAAAAGATATCTCTTGTTTCTTGACTCGTTAAACTAATTTTATAACCTTTATGAATTTCAGTTTCTTCCTTACGCTGCAACACACCTTCTTGAATATCATATGCAGCATGTTCAGTTATATTCGATGGTAAAACACCATTTGGAATAATTGATTGATTCTCATAAGCTTCATAAAATTGTGAAATCCATTTATTTAGTGATTGTTCCATTACAATCAACCTCCTAAAAAGTTTTTTTCATTAACGTCGTGCGCATCGTGTCACCAAAAAGTAATTCTTCATATTCACGTATCACTTCAAAACCTTCCTTTTTATAAAAGGCTATACCGATATCATTCTTGCCATCCACTTCTAAATAAACTTCATGATATGAATCTTTGTATTGATCTAAACCTGCTTGTAATAAAGCTTTACCATACCCTTCACGTTGCGCTTCAGGCAGAACATAATGAGAAGATAAATACAATTCAGTACCTTTGATAAAATTAGCAAAACCAACAATCTTATCTTCATCTTCTGCAACAAAGAAATCAGAATCATTAATGCGCTTTTGAAGCATCTCTTTAGAATAAGACGCATTTAAAAATGCCGTCACAGTGCTCGCAGTATAAATATTGGTATACGTGTCATACCAAGCCTTAGACGCTACATTTTTAATACCTGAATAATCTTCAATTGTTGCTTTTCTTACATTTGCCATAAATATCTCTCCTCTATCTACCTTACACATCAATCGTCAATTCATGATGTCTATTAATCTAAGTTTGTAAATCCCCGTTTAATAATGTTCTAATGTACACATTTTAAATAACTTTATATCTCACGTTATAAATAATTATATCATTTATATATTAAAAACTATAATATTCAGAATACTTAATTATACCCGAAAACCCTACAGAAATGTAATATTTGTTAAGTATGTTAACACAAATTTAAAATACAGAACGTCAAAATATAAAAAACGAAAAACTAACAATCATTTTTACTAAATAATAACCCTCTTCCATTTATATATAAATTTTTAGGGAGAGCATTTTAATTTGTCATTTATACGTATAAAATCAATAATTTTCAGAAATATCTGATTTGTTATTTTCTTAACCGTATGCTATTTTTATTTTGTGATTTTATAAAAAGGAAATGATGATGCAATATTAAGTAGGAATTTCAAAGAAGATTTCTTACTGCACTTAACAGTTCAAATTATGTTCAAATACCAAATTAAAAAGGATGGCGAAAAGATGTAATATTACTAACCCTTAATAAAAACAATTGAATAATAAAATCTTTAAAGGGAGTAATATTTTTATGCATAAATCATCATTTCGCTTTTTATGGATTGGCCAATCTCTCGCAAATAGTGGAGATGTTTTTTATATGGTTGGTTTAATAGCAATCATATATGGAATATCAGGATCTGTAACTTATATGGCATTTGTGCCCTTTTTCATCACAACATCGCGATTTTTAAGTGGCATGATTGCACCATTAATTATTGAACGCATCCAATTAAAATTATTGTTGGCATATTCACAATTTGGAAAGACAATTCTTGTTCTCATTCTTGGATGTTATACAGAATTTTTCCCTTCTTCTAGCACCATTTTTCTGATTTTTTTATTAGTAATTGCTATTTCTTTTTTAGATGGATGGGCAAACCCAGCAAGAAATGCTTTAGTCCCAATATTTATTGAACAAGATTTTCTAGTGAAGGCTAATAGCTTTCTTGCCATTCTTGACCAAACGATTCGTCTTGGTGGATGGACAGTTGGGGGAATACTCGTTGCAATTATCGGTGGTGAAAATGTTATATGGTTAACATTTTACTTATTTGTAGCATCCACTATCATGATGTTTCTAATTCAAAACGTCGATAAAAACGGATTTAGTCAAGAAAAACAAAAAAAGTCTACGAATTGGGACATATTAAAAGAAGGCTGGATAACCATATGGCATACGCCTACTTTACGTACCATAAGTATTGTTGAATTTTTTGAATCCATAGCAAACGTGGTATGGGTAGCTGCAATTATGTATATTTATGTTGAGCAAGTCTTACAAACGAGTGAACAATGGTGGGGATATATAAATGCCAGTTTCTTTGCTGGATTAATGATAGGTGGTTTTTGTAGTTTAAAATGGTCGCATTTAATAACTCGACTTTCTAGTAATGTTATTGTAGTGGGTTCTTTTGGGGCTAGTTTGACGACACTAATGTTTGGTTTAGTATCGACTCCATGGATCGCACTAGTAATATCTCTGATATTTGGAATAGTAAATCAAATTAAAGATGTAGCTCAACAGACGGCAGTACAAAAGAGTGTCGTTCATAGACTTCTTCCCAAAATATACTCTGCAAAAGACGCTCTAGTAACTGCGACTTTTGGAGTTTCTTCATTAGTTTTAGGTAACTTGACTGATATGTTTGGTGTGAGGTTCACATTTTTATTAGCAGCAACACTTCTCTTCATTTCTACAATTTTTCTGATGACAAACCGTAAAAAGATTAGCTAATCGAATTAAAAAATATGTTAAATAAATATAAAGCGAAGTACAAATTCCATGTACTTCGCTTTATATTTATTTGTTTTAGTGCTTTAAAAATGTGCTGTTCTCTAATGAAAACATGTTTTATTTAATCGGATGCATACCGTCTTTCCAAGTTGAATAAATGAGTTTACCGCCTTGGTCTTTAAATTTCTTATTCGTTACGCCGCGCTCAAATGGTGCTGCTGGCTCAATGTTTAGAGTTGGTGTGACGTTTAATTCGTTGGAATACCATTTAGCCCAATCGTCTCCTTTTACAGGCTCATCATCTGCTACGTTATAAATACCTGATTCAAAGTTTAATGCTTGAATGGCTGTTTCAACTGCATCATCTATATGAATAAATGATTGTACGCCGTCTGTCATCGTAACTTCACCATTTATAAATTGATTATAAATCATACCATCTTTGCCATACCAAGTACCTGGTCCATATAATAAACCGTAACGTAAAATAACATGTTTGTTTAATCTAGCTGATTCTTTTTCTAATCCTTCTACACCATCAACTGTTATTTTACGATCGCCACTAGCGTCATAGTCTAAACTTGTTTCTTCTGTTGCTAATGTATCTCCAGCTTCATAAACAAATGCAATACTTTGTGATTGAATATGTGGCACATCGTGTTTAATTGCCGCTTCTACAAGATTTCTTGTACCTTCTATTCTAACTTTCGTATTAGCTGACATATCAACTTGTTTTAAGTCTGTGATTTCGTTCATGATTATATCTGGTTTAAAATCACCGATACTTTTTTCTATTGTGTCATATTCTAGTATGTTACCTATATATGCTTTTACACCTGCATTATCAAGTTTTTCTTTACCTTTTTCAGAAGTCGTTAACCCAGCTACTTCATAACCTTCTTCAATTAAACGTTTAGTTAATTTTGTACCTATTAAACCAGTAGCACCTGTAACAAAAATTTTAGTCATGATAATCCACCTTTTTTATTTATATTTTCATTGAGATATATACCCATTTTCAGAGTATAAAACCATCCTAGAAAATATCAAAATCTTTATTATGTAATTACATAATAATTTGTAATGTCACTATTATTAGATATCTAGGCTAATTGACTTGTGTAAGCGCGTTATTATATTATTATGTCAATACAAATAAGGAGTGTTTATTTTGATGAAATCTTATACAATTGATGACCTTTGCCGAATGATTGACCACACGAACTTACATGCAGATGCAAGCCCAGAAGATATAAGACAACTTTGTGAAGAAGCAAAGAAATACCATTTTAAGATGGTTGCTGTTAACCAAGTACAATCCAAATTATGTGCAGAAATATTAGCTGGAACTGATATAGGTATAGGCGCTGCCATTGCTTTTCCATTAGGTCAGACTTCTATTGAATCTAAGAAGTTCGAGACACAAGATGCGATTCATAACGGTGCTACAGAAATTGATTATGTTATTAATGTTACTGAATTGAAAAATGGCAATATTGACTATATCAAGAAGAAATGTCTTCAATAGTAGAAATTTGTAAAGCACACAATGTCACTTCAAAAGTTATCTTTGAAAATGCCTATTTAACTAAAGAAGAGATCAAAACTTTATCACTTATCGCAAAAGACGTTAAACCTGATTTTATTAAAACATCTACTGGCTTTGCGACATCAGGTGCAACTGTTGAAGATGTTAAATTAATGTCCGAGACTGTAGACGGCGCAGTTAAAGTTAAAGCAGCTGGTGGTATTCGTGATGCTGATACATTTATTAACATGATTAAAAATGGTGCAGAAAGAATTGGCGCTAGTTCTTGTATAAATATCATCAAAGCAATAGAAGAACGTCTTACAGAATCAGATCAGAAAACAATAGAAATTGGATGATAAATTATGATAAACAAACCTTTACATCAACAAATTAAAGAAGATTTACTGAATAAAATTGAATATGAAGACTATAAAGTTGGCGATAAAATTCCAAATGAAGTTGATTTGGCGACACATTACAAAGTAAGTAGACCTACTGTTAGACAAGCAATTAATGCACTTGTTATCGATGGCTTTTTAGAACGTCGAAAAAAGCGAGGTACAATCGTTCGACAACGTAAAATCAATCAAGAATTTACACACGTCATCGAAAGCTATAATGATGAAATGACAAGAAAAGGATTAATTCCAAAGACAAAAGTTCTATCATTGAAATCAGAAGTTGCCAATGAAGAAGTCATGCAACAATTAGAACTTAAACCTGGAGAATCTGTATATAAATTAGTCCGCTTAAGATATGCAGAAGAAGACCCAATCGTCCTTGTGACAACTTATATCCCACTATCATTAGTACCTAATTTAAAAGAAATTGATTTTACAACGACACGATTTTACGAAGTGTTAGAAAAAAATCAAACACCTATAAAAGAAATTACGAGAAAGCTTGAATTAATCACAGCAGATGAAACCGTAAGTGATTTATTATCTGTAGAGATAGATGCCCCACTCTTCTACTTCCATAGTGTGGGTTATATAGAGGATCATGTTCCAATAGAATATTCGGTCTCTAAATACAGAGGCGATTTAAACTCATTTATCTTTAATATTTCTTCATAATCTACCCATGTTCAAACAATTATAAGCTCAACGATAGCAATAATGCAGTCCAATCATGAATAAAAAGGTGATATGCTATGACAAATATATTAGAGCACTTCAAATTACAAGGTAAAGTTGCAATCATTAGCGGTGGCACAATCGGAATAGGTCAATCAATGGCATTAGCATTAGCACAAGCAGCCGTTCAGATTATTATTGCAGATCAAAACGCCTCATCAACTAAAGAATCACTCGTAGAACTTAAACAGAACGAAGACATTGAAACAGTTGCATTAAAAGTAGACATAAACGATCCAACATCGGTAAATCAAATGATCAATAACGTCATAGAACAATTTGGCAAAATTGATATGTTAGTCAATAAAGTTGGTATGACATACAACGTAACAGAAGAAGAACTCACATTTGAAGATTGGAATAAAGTTATGAATCTAAACTTGAATGGAATATTTTGAGTGATCTGATGTATTAAGGCTGTGTTTTGACGAACACAGCCTTTTTATATTAAATTTTATTTATTTCTATATATTTAATACTTTAAATAAGTTAAAATTATATATAAATTGAAATATAAATGGAGTTTTTCACATGAAATATAAAAGTTTCGAACAAAATAAGATATTTATGATTTTAAACTGTATTATTTTCTTGATAGCTTGTTTACTACTCAAAAGATTCCCTATTTTTAATTACTCAGGCTTTTTAGGAACTATATTTTTTATTGTTATGATACTTATATTAAGTGTTGTCATATATCAAGTTAACTTCTTTATATATAGAAAGATCAAAAACTATACAAGAGAAAATAAATATGATTAGAAGTACGTAAAATATTTAGAATGAAGAATCAAAATGGAGGCGTTATTAAATGTCTATAAAACAAGTGATCGATAAGTTATTAAATAAAAAATGGCATTCGGAAGACATAATATGGCTAATTCTTATAATTGTTGTTATGAGTACAATCACAACACCATTATTAGGTGTTCCTATTGGAATCATAGTTTACTTTTTACTATTTGATAATAGTGATGAAAGTGACGAAGAAGAAAACGAGTATGAGTTAGATAACAAGAAGTAAAACATTTATTAATCCAATACATAAAAAAGAACCCCAAAATCCAACGTACATTTAAGGATTTTGGGGTTCTAATTATTTATTATTAATATCCTTTTTTACGTTTAATTCTCATTAAATACTTATGTTGTTTCGAGATTTTTTACTTCTTTCATTTTTTTAATTACATTGTCTATAATAATTGAATGAATAATTTCTTGTGATTGAGTAGCATCAATAATTATTGTATCTTCAGGTAAAATATCGTGAAAAGTTTTACGTATTTCTTTAAATACCTCTATATTACGTTCTTCATATTTTAATTCATTATTACCTCTCAATTTAACCCTTTGAACTGTTTCTTCAGCCTTTAAGTCTAAGAAAATTATTACATCAGGTTTTCTAATATCACCGTTTATTATTCTAATGAAGTTTTCGTCTAATCCTCTAACCTTAAAGTATGCTAAGGAGCTATATAAATATCTATCGGAAACTATATTTATATTTTCAGCTATTTTTGGCTCTATATAAGTAGCAAGGTGCCATCTTCTATCTGCTGCTAGTAATGCAATAGATTTCATATCAGGACACACACCATTATCTAGATAATTCCTAACTCTCTCATCTTCACGATAGTAGTTTGTTGGTTGTCTAGTTGTTTCACAAGCTAAATTATTATCATTAAACCATCTTTCCAGTAGCTTGATTTGAGTACTTTTGCCAGAACCATCTAAACCACATACAGCAGTTAAAAGACCCGTCATTTATTAATACCTCCATTTACTTCAATAACATTTTTTCATATACATTTTTATTTAAATTATAATAAATATTTAATCAAATTCACATTTATAATTTTCTGAATTTTTACTATAAGTAATATATTACTTTTAAATCAAAGAACCGCCAATTTAAATTTAATACATAAATTATTAAATATTATGTAGCTTGATTCTGCATAAATATATATAATGTAATAAAAAAATCACTACAAGCATTGTTAAAAAAACAAATTGTAGTGATTTTTTATTATTAAACTAACTTTGAAATACTGAACTATTTCAAAGGAGATGCACCATGAAACTCTTATACACTCTTTTAATTTATTATTTTTCAGTAATGATAGTATTTATCATATTCTAAAGTATACTTCAACGAGAATTAGAGATATCAAGAATTCTCATAGTCCCTTTAATTTCAAGCATTATTATGATTGCATTTAAGAAACAAGAATGAAGTAGTTTGAAAACTTTATGACCGAATATTTTTCATATATTTTCATAATTAAATCTGATTAATTTCTAGCCAATCACTTAGATACATTTTTTTATGAAGATGTTTAGGATTTTTTAGTTCTGTGATAAATTCCAAACTATTTCCGTCTAAATCATAAAAATGGATTTTAGCATAAGCCTTATCCTCATGTGGAGAAACAAATGGTTCTGTACCTTCAAATCCAAATGCTTCTCTTGTAGTTATTTGTCGTTCTTTAAGCCATGAAATTGATTTTTTCAAATCTTCTAAAGTTACTTCAAAAGCAACATGTCTTATAGATGGGTGATATGGATATTGGCTAACATCTGTTTCCCATAGACCAAGCCAACTTTTATGCTTTTCAATCCAAAAAAATGCAACTTTTTTAGGAATAATGCTTTCTAATTCTAATCCTAATTTTTCATAAAAAACAATTGATTTCTCTAGGTTTGAAACGGGTAAATGGGATTCAAATAAACCTTTTATCATTTAGTCACCTTTTTCTGAAATGTTATATTTATAAAGTACTTTAATTACACTTCTGTATAACGATATTAATGTAACCTATTTACTAATACATTGTAATAATAAACCATCTTCAAATCAATGTCCTTATACTTTAATACATACCTATACATTCATATACTAGATCGAAGAATTCGTCGACTTTGACGTTTTTGGCTACTTTAACGTTATGTTCTTTTTTGAGTAGTCGGATTCGTCACATACTGTTCGTCCATAACTTGATCCGCGGTTAATGTCGATTTCTACGTACATATCTTGAACTTCAAATAAGTCTTTATTTACGAGGTAGCCTATTGTTGTTGCATCGTGTAATGGACCTGCTTCTAATCCAAATTCTTGGAATTGTGTTTTTAAAGTAAAGTTCATTAAATCACTAAACAATTGCCCAGCTTTATTATTTGTTGATTCCATACGTTTTATAATTTCAGGTGTGCATAATGTCTTGTTTGTTACATCTAGACCCATCATGACGATTGGTACACCTGATTTAAAAACAATATGTGCCGCTTCTGGATCAGCAAAAATATTAAATTCTGCTGATGGCGTGAAATTCCCATTACCGTACGCACCACCCATTAATACGATTTTTTTAATTTTAGATGTGATGGATGGTTCTAATTTCATCGCTAAAGCAATATTCGTTAATGGTCCAGTTGGTACTAGCGTAATATCCCCTTCGCTATTTATGGACCGTCTACACTTAATTGGACAACTTCTTTAAAGAGAAGTATTGTTAAAATTAAGAAAGTAGGTGGTCTTTTTATGAGAAGAGAGCGT
>NZ_JAJNIR010000037.1:0-26195 GCF_022385935.1 Mammaliicoccus sp. J-M41
GACTAGATATAGAGGAATTAAAAAAGTTTCCATGGACACCACGCTTATTTGTGCTGCCATGAATCTTAAAAAGTTGGCAATGTGGCTCGTAAAAGAGCCACAAATAGCCTAGATTAAACGTAGTTTAATCATGATTTTAGTGGAAAATATTAATCCATATAAAAAAACAAACTGAACTTATAAATTTAAGTTCAGTTTGTCCACAGTCTGAGGCTTAAACAATAATTGTTTAAGCCCACTTCCTATTTTCCTTTAAATCTTTCTGTATGAATTTGTTCTAACATTGTCTTATATGGTAAGAAGTATTCATTCAATAGTTCTTGGTGAATTTTTTTATTGCCTATTAGTATTGAATTGGCTTCTAATATATTTAAGTGTTCTCCTAATTGGTTTGTTACAACTGCGCCTACTTCTTCTGCAATTATTAAGCCTCCTGCAAAGTCCCATGGATGTAATCGCATTGTTAAATACGCACTTGTATTGCCTTTTGCAACGTTAGCAAAGTCTAATGCTGCTGATCCGTATGCTCTTGTACTTCTTGCTTGATCAACAATCGGCATATAGATTTTAGCTAATTTTTCTTTTGTTAACCATAATGGATTTGTTGAAATTAAACTGGTCTTCAAATCAGTATCTTCTAATGGTTTAAGTTGTTCATTATTTAACCATGCCCCTTTACCAGCTATGGCGTGGTACATTTTATCGTTCATGACATCATATACAAATCCTGCATATTTTTCGCCATCAATAAAAATACCGATTGAAATGGCAAAATTCTCTTGTTGATGTACAAAGTTTAGCGTGCCATCTATTGGGTCAACAATCCATAAGACGCCCTCTGTATTATCAATATCTGTGCCGTGACCTTCTTCTCCTAAAATACGATGTTCTGGATATGTAGATTTAATTTGATTAAATAATCTTTCTTCTGTTTCTTTATCTATATTTGTCACTAAATCATTAGGATTTGACTTTGTTTCTATTTGAATATCGTCATCTATTGAATCACGAATAATTTGACCCGCTTCTTGTATTATTTGATAAGCAAATTTGTATATTTCCATGACAAAACCTCCTATGTTATTTTTATATTAGCATTGTTCTTTATATATTCAAAAAAATTTATGATAAAATATTGTTAAGTACCACAGTTATAAGGAGGACAACTATGACTAAGTATACGTTTAAACAAAAAGATTTTAAAGTTTTTAGTGTTGAAGGTTTAGAAAATAGGATGCAAGCACTAGACGAACAAGTAAGACCACAATTACATGCTTTAGGTGAAAGATATACAAAATATTTAACTGAACAAACTGGAGATACATTCCATTACCATGTTGCAAAACATGCGAGAAGAACTGTTAATCCCCCTAAAGATACTTGGGTAGCATTTGCAACTAATCAACGTGGATATAAAATGTTACCACATTTTCAAATTGGTTTATTTGAATCACAATTATTTATAATGTTTGGTGTTATGCATGAAAATAAAAATAAAGGTCAAATGGCTGACTTTTTAAATAAAAACTTTAACTTATTAGAAGACTTACCTAGTGATTATTCATTATGTTTTGATCATTATAATATTGATAAATCTCCTATTGATTCATTATCTACAGAAGATTTGAAACATCATATAAAGAGATTAAAAGATATAAAAAAAGCTGAGTTCTTCGTAGCACGTACTTTAGATCCTAAGTCTGATGTATTAAAAACAGATAAATCATTTACTGCATTTTTAGATGAAACATTTGAAGAATTAATTAAATTTTATAGTTAATACTTAAAACAACAGCCCTTCAGTTCAATTCTGAAGGGCTGTTGTTTTATTAATTAATAAATATATGGGTCGTCATCTTTTTTCTTTTTATCTTCTGAATTAAACTGACTTTGTTGATGATTGTTATCGTCTAAATGATTATGGTCATTTTGGAAATTCACATCTTCAAATTGATGATTTTTTTCTTTTCTCACTAATAACATAATACCTGCAATAATTAATACAAGGAATGAAATAATGTTAAAGATAAGTATTGAAACAAGACCACCAAGTATAGCTGATATACCAGATAAAATTCTTTGTTTTTTTACAAATACTAATGCCACTATCGCTAATATAATACTGATGATTAGAATAACAAGCGCATAATTTATTAAACCACTCATAACCGATGATAATTCATCCACAGACACTTCATTTTGCAAATCTGGATTATTTTGCATTTGTCGCTCAAATTCCATTTTAAATTCAGCAGTATTTGAAAAAGATTTCGTTATAAATGCCATTACAATTCCAATTAATGAAAACACAGCACCTACGACAAGTAATATATATTCTGTTGTTCTTTTCATTTAAACCCTCCTAAAATTTGTCAATTATCATTATCTCAATCTGAATTTTATTTATCAAGTTTATGATCGTTTTTTTCTATATTTTGTTCGTCTTTATTTTTTTCTTCAAAATATTTTTTCTGTTGTTGCATTCTTTTTTCGTAATTCTTTCTTCTTTCAATTGTTGCATTAGGTTTTACTTTTTTAGGTTTCTTTTCTTTTTTCAGTTTATCAGGTTGAACTTGATACTCATCTGATTGTGTTGTTTCATAATTGTATGGATCTTCATGTCTTTGACCAATATTCTCTTGTTGATCAATATCGGACTGATCTGCATCATCTAAGTTTTCAACATTTGTTTCTTCTTGCTGATTTCTTTGTTTTTTATTTTGATGCTTTTTACTACGAGAAAGTACTTCCTCACTATGAGTCGTTTCAGTTTGTTCTACTGAGTCAACTTGTGCCGAACGCTCTTTCTCTTGTAGTGGTTCTTCTACATGTTCTTCTCTATATTGCTGTTTAGGTTCAACTCGTTGACGTTCTCTAGGCTGTGGTGGAATATTTTCGCGTTGATTTTCATAATAAGGTTGTTGTGGTGCCATACCTTGAACTGGTAATATTTTATCTTTTCTTACGAATAATAAAATACATACAATAAAGAAGAATAATGGTACAAGCACAATAAATAATGGAATTGTAATAATTGCTAAAAGTAAAAATACAAAAGCAGAAAATATTCTCCATCTCATTAAAACTAAACCAATAAATGAAAATATTAAAACAATAATCAAATAAATTATAAATAACCAAATACCATTTTGAATATTGAGTGCTACTTCACTAGCAGACATTAATTGTCCATTAGTTGTAATATTAATATTTAGTCTATTAATTAAAGTTTCTAGCCTATTTATATTTTCTGGATTATTTAATACGACAAGTGCAGCAAATAAAGATAAAGCTGTTATGCCCAATAAGATAATCCAAGCAAACCAGCCGAGAAATTTTTCTACACCTCTACCAACTGGCTGTCTCACATGTTCTACATATGAATTCATCATGTTTACCTCCTAATAATGAATTGGTTTTAATTATAACAAAAAAAGGGCTTTGTTTCTCACAAAGACCCTTTATAATGACTAATTAAGCGACATTTTAAATTTTAAAAAGGCTTCATTATACGCTACTATATTTTCTTTTCCTAAATCTTCATAAACTTCAAGTTTATTTCTTACTGAAGAATCAGGATAGAAACGCTCATCTTCTCTAACACTCTTATCTAAAAGATTATAAGAAGCTTTGTTTGGCGTTGCATATCCAACCCATTCTGCATTTTGCTTTCCATTCTTCTCTTCTAATAAGAAGTTAATAAATTTATGTGCGCCATCAACATTCTGTGCTGTCTTAGGTATAACGATATTATCAAACCATAAGTTTGAACCTTCTTTAGGTACGACAAAATCTAATTTATCATTTTCAGTCATGATATCAGCTGCCATACCACTCCAAACAACGGCTACATCCGATTCATTCTGAACCATCATTGTATTAATTTCATCGCCTACAACACCTCGAACATTAGGTGATAACTTAATTAATTTATCTTGTGCTTTTTTCAGTTTTTGTTTATTTGTTTCATTTAAACTTTCATTCATACTATTTAATGCAAATCCTATACCTTCTCTTGATCCATCAACAATTAATACATCATCTTTAAGACGCTTATCCCAAAGACTATTCCATGTGTTAAAATTGATACCTTTCATTGTTTCAGGATTGTACAAAATACCTACTGTTCCCCAAAAATAAGGTACGGAGTATTTATTTCCTGAATCAAATGGTAGATTCATAAAATCTTTATCAATATTTTTTAAATTCGGTACTTTTTTATGATCAATTGGTATTAATAACTTTTCTTTTTTCATTTTTTCAACAGTATACTCACTTGGCACTGCAACATCATATGCTGTACCACCGTTTTTAATTTTAGCCATCATCGCTTCATTTGAATCAAACGTTTCGTATACGACTTTAATACCTGTTCGTTTTTCAAATTTTTTCGTTAAATCTGGGTCAATATATTCTCCCCAGTTATATACATAAATGACATTCTTTTTTCCTTTAGAAGGAGGCGGATCAATTAATTTAGTAGATAACATTAACAATGCCCCTACAACAATTGAGATGCCGACTAACTGTATTAATTGTTTCATCTTATAATGCCCCCTCTTTTTTCAAGTCTTTTTTGTTGGCTTCTTTTTAAGAAATAATATCCTAAAATCAGTATCATGACTAACGCAAATAGTAATGTAGAAATCGCATTGATTTCCATCGTAATACCTTTTCTAGCCATTGAATATACTTCAACAGATAATACGCTAAAGCCACTACCTGTCACAAAAAAGCTCACTGTAAAATCATCTAACGAGTACGTAAGTGCCATAAAGAATCCACCAATTGCACCAGGTAGAATATGAGGTATCACAACTTTAATAAGTGTTTGCCATGAAGTTGCACCTAAATCTTTAGCAGCGTCAATCATAGATGTATTCATATCATATAGCTTAGGAAGTACTAAAAGCACGACTATTGGTACACAAAATGCTATATGAGATATTAATACTGACCAGAAACCAAGCCCCATACCTGTATAGTGACCAATAACAGTAAATAACAGTAAAAATGATGATCCGATTACAACATCAGAACTTACCATTAAGATATTATTCAATGTTAATAATCCGACTTTTAATTTTTTATTTCTTAAGTAATAAATACCTATCGCGCCACATATTCCGATTAAAGTAGAAATACTCGCGGCCAACAATGCAATCGCAATGGTATTCACAATAATCACTAACAAGCGTTTATTTTGAAACACTGATGTGTAATGATCAAAAGTAAAGCCTTTAAAGTGCGTCATGTTACCTGCACCGTTAAATGAATAAAATATTAAGAAAAAGATAGGCAAGTATAGAAATATAAGTATGATTGTAAAATAAATTTTTCCTGTTAATTTCATACTATACCTCCTTATTCTCTGATTTAGATTTCGTAATAATAAGTATAAGTGCCATAGCTAATATTAAGAACACAGCTATTGTAGAACCCATACCATAATTTTGTGTAACTAAAAACTGTTCTTGAATTGCTGTACCTAAGTTAACAACTTTATTACCTGCGATTAAACGTGTAATCATAAATAATGATAATGCGGGTATAAATGTAATTTGAATACCCGTTTTCACACCTTCTAATGTTAAAGGCACGATTACATTTTTAAATGTTGTAAAACTATTTGCACCTAAATCTCTTGAAGCTTGTAATAAATTCTCTGGTATTTCATCCATTGAATTAAAGATTGGTAACAGCATAAACGGAATATAAATATAAACCGAAACAATGATAAACGCTGTACTTGTAAATAATAATTCTGTTGATGGTACGTGAAATATACTTAAGATTTTATTTAATAAACCATCATGACTAAGAATACCAATAAAAGCATACGTTTTAAGTAACAAGTTAATCCAAGTTGGCAATATAACAAGCAATAATAATATATCTTTATGTTTCGCATTTCTTAGTGTTAACGCTAAAGGATAACTAATTAATAAACAAAAGAAAGTAATAACTAATGCATACCAAGCTGAACTTAAAGTCATTTCTAAATAACTACTTGTAAAAAAGTTTCTGTAATTCTCGAATGAAAAGTGTCCATGAATATCAAGTAATGATGCATAGAAAATCATAGCAATCGGAACGATAATAAATAATACTATCCATATCATGTAAGGTACGAGTAATAATGATTTTATTTTATGCATGTTCCTCATCCTCATAGCTTTCAATTCGACGATCAAATTCTTCTTCAGTTTCACCTGGCAACATAATATGAATCGCTTCTGAATCAAAATCAAGTCCTACTGTTTCACCGATTGTTGCTTTTTTCGTCGTTTGGATAATCCATTCATTTCCTTGCGCATCATAACAACAAATTTCATAATGAACACCTCTAAATAATTGAGAGTCAACTACTGCAGAGATACGACCTTCATTCTCTGATTTAATCGTGATATCTTCTGGACGAATCACGACGTCAACTTTAGCATCTTTCTCAAATCCAGCATCTACACATTCATATGGAATACCGTACATTTCAACAACATAATCCCGTTTCATAACACCTGTAACGATATTAGATTCTCCAATGAAATCAGCTACGAATTTATTAACAGGTTCGTCATATATGTCGACAGGCGTACCACTTTGTTGAATTTTACCGTCTTTCATAACAAATATGTAATCACTCATTGCTAATGCTTCTTCTTGGTCATGTGTAACAAATATAAACGTAATACCTAGTCGTTGTTGCAATTCACGTAATTCATATTGCATTTCCGTTCTTAACTTTAAGTCTAAAGCTGATAATGGTTCATCAAGCAAGATAATTTCAGGTTCATTCGCAATTGCTCTAGCAATCGCAACACGTTGCTTTTGCCCACCACTCATTTCAGTGATTTTACGTTGTTCATATCCTTCAAGTTTTACTAATTTTAATGCTTCTTTTACTTTAGTTTGAATATCTTTTTTATTTAACTTTTTTATTTTTAGTCCAAATGCTACATTGTCGTATACATTTAAATGAGGAAATAATGCGTAATCTTGGAACACAGTATTAACTTTCCTATTATTTGCTGGCACTTTATTAATAATATTATTATTAAACAAAATATTACCTTTAGTTGGTGTTTCAAATCCTGCTATCAATTTTAAAATAGTTGTTTTACCACAACCTGACGGACCTAATAATGTATAAAATTTACCTTCTTCAATTTCAAAACTGACATCATCTAATACTTGCGTGTTATTAAAGTTCTTTGAAATGCCTTCGAACTTTATGATTGGTTGTTTCATGCCTTACCTCCTATAAATACGATTCTGTAGCTACAATCAATACTTCAGCATCTTTGCTAGATTGATTTAAAAACTGATGCGTTTCATGCGCTTTAAAATAAAAACATTCTCCACTTTTAGCAGTATATGTTTGATTCCCTATATTCAAAGTTATGAATCCTTTTTTAACATATGCAAATGTTTCAGAATTTGATGGGCTAAATGCTTTATATTTAGATCCACTTTTCAAAGTGATAATTACAGGTTCCATTTCAAATTCATTGGAATCTGGAACGAGCCATTTTATTTTGTAACCTAAATCATATTCATCATATATCGTGTGTTCTTGTTCAGGATAATGTATACGAGCTTGATACAATTTCTCATTAAAAAACTCACTCGGTTCAACCCCTAATACATCTAAAATATTCAAAAAAGTCTCCATAGATGGTGAAGATAAATTTCTTTCTAATTGCGAAATATATCCTTTAGATAAATCTGTACGCTCTCCAAGTTCTTCTTGTGTTAGGTTCTTTTGATACCTTAAATTTTTAAGTTTTTCTCCTATATTCATAAATCCCCCAAGAAAGTGTAATGTTTACTTTTACTAAACATTAAGTTTAGTACCTTTAATAAAATAACAGAAATCATTTTATAGTTCAACACTTTTTTGGGGGATTTTATAATATTATTTAACTGAAATCGTTGTCGCTTCTTTATTCTCTTTTAAAGCTTTAACAACTTTATAGCCATCATAACCACTTTCTTCTTTGAAAGCTTTATAAAAATTATTCTCATCAGCTTTACCAGGAATAATTTTTTTAAAATTTTTATATGCTTGGTCTAATTGTTCTCTATTTGCTTCACTTTCATATGCATCTTCTATAAGATTATAGAAAGCCATCACTTCGAGAATCTCTTCTTGCGTCCAATCCACATCTATTGGATAACTGTACTCCATGTTTTTTACTCCTTTACAAAAAAAGGCTGGGACATAAATATGTCTCAGCCTTATATTTTTATGATTACATTGTATGGATAGGTGTTCCTAATGCTACTTCTGCAGCTTCCATAGAAATTTCACCTAATGTTGGGTGAGCATGAATTGTTAATGATACGTCTTCAGCTGTCATACCTGTTTCAATTGCTAAACCTAATTCAGCAATGATATCTGAAGCGCCTGTACCAGCAACTTGTGCACCAATTAGAAGACCATTTTCTTTTAAAGCGATAAGTTTAACGAAACCAGCAGTTTCATTTAATGCTAATGCACGACCATTTGCAGCAAATGGGAACTTAGCAGCTTTAATTTCTAATCCTTCTTCTTTAGCGCTAGCTTCTGTGTAACCTACTGTAGCTAATTCTGGCTCAGTGAAACATACTGCAGGAATACCTAAGTAATCTACAGCTGATTTTTCACCAGCAATTGCTTCAGCAGCAACTTTAGCTTCGTAACTTGCTTTATGAGCAAGTGGAGGTCCAGCAACGATATCACCGATTGCATAGATATTGCTAATTGAAGTACGGCTTTGTTCGTCAACTTCAACTAAACCACGATCTGACATTTTTAGACCTAATTCTTCAAGACCTAATTCATCAGTATTTGGTCGACGTCCTACTGTAACTAATACATAGTCAGCATCGATTTCTTTTGTTTCTCCGCCAGCTTCGTAAGTAACTTTAACGCCGTTATCAGTTTCTTCAGCTGATTTAGCCATCGCTTCTGTTACGATTTCTACACCTTTAGCTTTAAGACCTTTTTTAACGATTTGAGTCATTTGCTTTTCAAATCCGCCTAAAATGTCTTTAGCACCTTCAAGGATTGTTACTTCAGAACCAAAGTTAGCATATGCAGTACCTAGCTCAGATCCAATGTATCCGCCACCTACTACTACTAATTTTTTAGGTACTTCTTGAAGTGATAATGCACCTGTAGAATCGATTACACGTTTACCAAATTTGAAATTAGGAATTTCGATTGGACGTGAACCAGTTGCGATAATAGCATTTTTGAAAGTATAAGTTTGAGATGCTTTTTCAGTCATAACTTTTAAGTTATTTTCATCTACAAAATATGCTTCTCCGTTAACAACATCGATTTTGTTACCTTTCATTAATCCAGCAACGCCGCCTGTTAATTTTTTAACAACGCCATTTTTGAATTCTTGAACTTTTTCGAAGTTTAATGCTACTTTCTCAGCTACAACACCCATATCTTCTGAATGTTGAGCATTGTGGAAACGGTGTGATGCTGATAATAAGGCTTTAGATGGGATACAACCAACGTTTAAACATACGCCACCTAATTCGCCTTTTTCAACGATTGTTACTTTTTGTCCTAATTGTGCTGCACGAATTGCTGCAACATATCCACCAGGACCTGCTCCAATTACAATAGTATCTGTTTCAATAGGAAAATCTCCAACTACCATTTTTACCCCTCCATTAATAATAATTCTGGATTATTTAATAATCTCTTAATATGGTTCATTGCATTTTGTCCAGTAGCACCATCAATTTGTCTGTGGTCGAAACTTAATGATAGTGATAATACAGGTGCAGCAATAATTTCTCCATCTTTAACGATAGGTTTTTGAGCAATACGACCGATACCTAAAATAGCTACTTCAGGATGGTTGATTACTGGTGTAAACCATTGTCCACCTGCTGAACCGATATTACTTATCGTACATGTTGCGCCTTTCATTTCGTTAGCTTGTAGTTTACCGTCACGTGCTTTAACAGCTAATTCGTTAATTTCATCAGAAATTTCGAACATTGATTTGTGATCAGCATTTTTAACTACTGGTACTAATAAACCACGATCAGTATCCGCAGCTATACCTATATTATAGTAATGTTTATGAACAATTTCACCATTTTCTTCATCAAATTCAGTATTTAATGCTGGGTATTTCTTAAGTGCAGATACTAATGCTTTAACAACATATGGTAAGAATGTTAATTTAGTACCTTGCTCAGCAGCAACTTCTTTGAATTTTTTACGGTGATCCCATAATTCTTGAACATCAATTTCATCCATTAATGTTACGTGAGGTGCAGTATGCTTAGAGTTAACCATTGCTTTAGCAATTGCTTTACGCATAGCTGGTATTTTCTCACGAGTTTCAGGGAATTCTCCTTCTGTTACTTGTGGAGATTGTACTGCTTGTGTATCTTCAGATGAAGTTTGAGCTTCTTCTTTAGCTGGTTGCTCTGTAGTAGCGCCACCATTTAAGTATGCTTCAACGTCTTCTTTTAAGATACGGCCATTTTTACCTGAACCTGAAACAGCTTTAATATTTACATCGTTATCACGAGCAAATTTACGAACTGAAGGCATAGCAATTACACGTTTAGACTCATCAACATTTTCTGATTGAGTTTCAGTAGTTGCTTCTTCTTTAGCTTCTTCAGCTGGTGCTTCTTCTTTAGTTTCTTCTTCATCGTCGTCATGACCTTTGAATTGTAAACCTTCTGCATCAGGTGCATCAATTTTAACAATTGTATCACCAACAACAGATACTGTACCTTCTTCAACCATAACTTCTTCAATTTTGCCTGCAACAGGTGATGGAATTTCAACGACAGATTTATCATTTTGAACTTCACATAATACATCGTCTTCTTGAATTTCGTCTCCTGCTTTAACAAACCATTTTACAATTTCACCTTCGTGGATACCTTCACCGATATCTGGTAATTTAAATTCGAATGACACGATTTTTTCCTCCTAAATATTAAATCCTTATTTTAATGCGCATTAAAACTCTAATGTTTCTTTAGCTTGCGCTACGATATCTTTTTTGTTTGGTAACCAAACACCTTCAGCTTGTGTGAATGGATAAATAGTGTCAGCAGCTGCCACACGTGCAATAGGAGCTTCTAATGAAAGAACAGCTCTTTCAGAAATTTCAGCTACAACATTTGCGCCAACGCCTGCTTGTTTTTGAGCTTCTTGAACTACGATTACACGGTTTGTTTTTTCTACTGATTTAACAATTGTTTCAATATCTAATGGTTGAACAGTGATTAAGTCAATAACTTCAACTGAATAACCATCTTTTTCTAAATCTTCAGCTGCTTTTAATGATTCTTGAACCATTGCACCATAAGTGATGATTGTTAAATCTGTACCTTCACGTTTAACTTTAGCTTTACCGATTTCTACTTCGTACTCTTCTTCAGGTACTTCTTCACGGAATGAACGGTATAACTTCATGTGTTCTAAATAAACAACTGGGTCATTACTGCGGATTGCAGAAATTAATAATCCTTTAGCATCGTAAGGGTTTGAAGGAATAACAACTTTCAAACCTGGAGATTGTGCTACTAAACCTTCTAAGTTGTCTGCGTGTAATTCTGGTGTATGCACACCACCACCAAATGGCGCACGGATTGTGATTGGAGCCACTTTAGAGTTACCTGAACGGAAACGGTGACGAGCTATTTGACCAGCAATTGAGTCCATAACTTCAAATACGAAACCAAAGAATTGGATTTCCATGACAGGACGGTAACCTTCAAGCGTTAAACCTAAAGCTAGACCACCAATACCTGATTCAGCTAGAGGTGTATCAAATACACGATCTTCACCGAATTCTTTTTGTAAACCTTCTGTTGCACGGAATACACCGCCGTTTACACCAACGTCTTCACCGAATAATAGAACATCTTCGTCTCTTTTTAATTCGTTTTGAAGCGCATTGTTAATCGCTTGAATCATTGTCATTTGTGCCATGACTTATTTCGACTCCTTCTCTTTGTAAATTTCATATTGTTCAGCTAAATTGTAAGGCATTTCTTCATACATATTTTCCATTAAGTCTGTAACTTTTTGTTTAGGCGTATTATCTGCCTCTTTAATAGCTGTTTTAATTTCTTCTTTAGCTTTTTCCATTACTTCGTTTTCTTTTTCTTCAGACCATAAGTTTTTCGCTTCAAGATATTTTCTGAAACGTACTAATGGATCTTTCTTTTCCCAATCAGAATCTTCATCAGAAGTTCTGTAACGAGTTGGATCGTCACCAGCCATTGTATGTGGACCGTAACGGTAAGTTAATGTTTCGATTAATGATGGACCTTCACCATTTACTGCACGTTCACGCGCTTGTTTAGTTACTGCATATACTGCTAATGCATCCATTCCATCTACTAATACACCTGGAATACCAACTGCTACTGATTTTTGAGCTAATGTTTTAGCAGCTGTTTGTTTGTCACGAGGTGTTGAAATCGCATAGTTGTTATTTTGGATAACGAAAATTGCAGGTGCTTTGTAAGCAGAAGCAAAGTTGATACCTTCATAGAAGTCACCTTGTGAAGAACCGCCATCACCAGTGTAAGTAATTGCAACATTTTTCTTACCACGTTTTTTAAGGCCTAGTGCTACACCAGCTGTTTGAATAAACTGTGCACCGATAATAATTTGTGGACTTAAAGCATTAACACCTTCTGGGAATTGGTTTCCAATAAAGTGTCCACGTGAGAATAAGAAAGCTTTTGTTAATGGTAAACCATGCCAAATTAATTGTGGCACATCACGGTAACCAGGTAATACATAGTCTTCTTTCTCTAACGCATAATGTGAAGCTAATTGTGAAGCTTCTTGTCCAGCTGTTGGTGCATAGAAACCTAAACGTCCTTGTCTATTTAATGAAATAGAACGTTGATCTAGAACACGAGTCCAAACCATTCTTTCCATTAATTCAACAAGTTCTTCGTCAGATAAGTCCGGTAACAAGTCACTATTTACGACATTTCCTTCTTCATCTAAAACTTGAACCATTTCAAACTTAGACTCTATTTCATTTAAAGTCGCTACTGCATCGAATTGGGCTTTTTTTCTCGGAGCCATTCAATTCACCATACCTTTCCCTATATTAAATAATCATTTCTTAATCATTCTAACACAAAACTGTTTTACTGTTAAATAAAAAATACTAACATCTTAAAAACCCCACAAATTAAAGGTTTTTATGTAACTGTACTAAAACATAATATTAGCTGTACTAATACAAATTATTTATCTAAAATAGCTGAAACATCTTTCTTTTCTTGTTGTACTTTTCTTAAAGTGTTTTGATAATCTGTTACAACTTTTTCAGTCTTTTTATTAACTTCAGTTAATTTAGAAGAACGATCATTTGCACCTTTTTGTGTAGCATTGTCTTTTGATAGATAACTAAATAAATCTTTTTCAGTTTTTAATACTTCTTGATAGGCATTCATTACTTCATTATGTAGTTTATACTTTTCATCTAATGCATTCTTTAAATCTTTAGCTTCTTTCAATTGTTCTTCATCTTCTATATTTTTATAGTCTTTTTTAGATGAATCATAAATGTCCTTAGATTTCTTCATTGCAGCTTTTTCATCTTTTACAATTTCTTCTCTATCTTTTATACCGTCAGTTAATTCTTGCGCTTTTGCTTTAAAGTCATCATTTTTAGCTTTATTTAATGCTTCGATTTTTTGAACTTTATCTTTTTCTGCCTTAGTCATTTTCTCATTTAAATCAACAATAACTTTTTCTTCTTTATTTGCTTTTTCAACTTTGTTATAAAAAGATTCAAGTGATTCTTTAGATTGACCACATGCTGTTAAAATTATTGAAGTCGCTAATGTTAATGTTACAAATTTCTTGCCAATCATTGGTAATTCCTCCTTTTAATCCTATCAATATGTTACTCTGTTTTTTTTATTTATACAATTAATAATAGATGTAAAAATGACCAGTTTTTGATAATATTTTATATGAGGAAGGTGCATGTAAATGATAACGATGGAAAATATTATTCGTGACGGCCACGAAACTCTTAGAAAGAAAGCCGAAGAAGTAGAATTACCAGTATCGACTGAAGACAAAGAAACATTAAATGAAATGATGGAATTCCTAAAGAACTCTCAAGATGAAGATCTTGCTAAAAAATACAAATTACGTTCTGGCGTAGGACTAGCCGCTCCACAAATCAATGTTTCTAAAAAAATGTTAGCTGTATATATACAAGATGACGGAAAAGGAAACCAAATCGAACTTCAACTTATCAATCCTAAAATCGTAAGCCATAGCGTACAAAAAGCATATTTAAATGGCGGAGAAGGATGCTTAAGTGTAGACGAAGCTAAACCAGGACTTGTTCATCGTAATTATAAAATAACAATTCAAGCATACGATATAGAAGGAAATCCATTTAAGAAAAGATTCAAAGGATATCCAGCAATCGTATTGCAACACGAAATCGATCATTTAAATGGCATCATGTTCTATGACTATATTAATGAAGAAGATCCATTCAAACCACTCGATGATGCAGTAGAAATTAATTAATAAGTATGATGATAAAAGAGCGAATACCATTCAGTCGGTATTCGCTCTTTTTAATTTCATTATTTTGAATTCTGGTAATTAGAATGCTCTAACTTCCATTATTTCGAATTCTGGTAATTAGGCGGACCATTCTTACGGACATTTCTCGGAATTCTGTCCCTAACTCGCACATCACCGTTCTTTCTCTCTTATCAAAAAAGAGGCTGGGACATAATGTAATGTCTTAGCCTCTTGTAGTATCTTGGCAGTAGATGACTGAATTGAAAATACGCTTGTACCAAGCTTTTTCCAATTCTAGTCATCCTTGCCGGGCGGGACTACGAAACCTTTTTTACAAATTAGATTTCTGTCCCGCTCCCTTTTTCTGTTTCATAATTTTGTTCATTACATAAATTCATCTCTTCGTTCGATGAAATGAATATTTTTTTCTTTTAATGCTTTTTGAATAGCGGTTAATTCATCCAAACTTAACCATTCTGGATCTTTGTTATGTCGAATGTAATGTGGATCTTGTTTAACATTATTAATCATTTCATCATAGTTATAGATCATTACAACTTCATTTTTTCGAATATTAAATTCTATTCCTTTAAATTGTTTGTCAGATCTGTTTTTTTCTGCATCGATTGTTTTGATGATGCGTTCGACCTTATCCATAAAATTCACATCCTATTCATCTATCAATCCTAATTCTATACATGCATAGTATATACCATTTTCACTTACATGTTTCGTTTCAAAATCACAAACTTCTTTTAGTGCGTCAACGGCATTCCCCATTGCTACACCACACCCTACTTCAGTGATCATTTCTACATCATTTGGTCCATCACCGAATGCAACTACTTCACTTAATGGGAATCCTAATTTATCACTGAGTTCTTTTATGCCTTCTGCTTTAGAACGATCATTTGGCACTACATCTCTACTTAGTGGATGCCATCTATAGAACTTCAATGCATTGAATTGATTATCGTACTTGTCATCTTCATCATCAGCATGGAAAATAAGTGCTTGATACACTGGGTGATCAAGATAATATGTATTGTGATATTCTGGGTAATCCATCTTTAATGTTCCAAGACTTTCAGAAATGTCGTTATCACTTTCTACATTTGCATATACTGCTGTTTCACCGAAAAATACTAGTGGATGATTATTCGCATGTGCTTTGTCTACTAAACTCATAAGTTCCTCTTTATTTAATGGATATTTACTTATAATTTCTCCATTATATACAACAATTTGTCCGTTTAACGAAACAAAAGTATCAATACCTGTTTCTTTAATAACTTCTTTAAACATATACGGTGCTCTTCCTGTTGCAATTGCGACGATATGGCCAGCTTCTTTTAATTTTTTTATCGCATCAATAGTTGATTCTGGAATTTCTTTGTTTTCATCATAGATTGTACCATCTATATCGAAAAATATTAATTTCTTATTCAACTTTCATCGCCTCCTTATCTCTATTCTAGTTGATAATCAATATATATGAAAGATTTAGTTAAATATCTTTATTTATCTCTAATTATCATGTAAAATGAACTTATTAAAAAGGTATTTATATATTTTCATATAATTACTTTTAAAAATGTACGGGAATCAAATTTCGAAATTGACAAACCCTAGACTTAAAAACTAGGGCTTTATTTATGTTAATTAACCTAGGAGGATTTATATATATGGCAGTATTTAAAGTATTTTATCAAGAAGACAAAAGTGAAGTAATCGTACGTGAAAGTACACAAACAAAATATTTCGAAGGACAAACTGAAGAACAAGTTAGAAGATATTTATCTGACCGTAATTACAATATCGAATTTGTCCAAAAATTAGAGGGCGCTCATTTAGAATATGAAAAGAAATCAGATCACTTTAATGTGGAGACAATCTAAATGAAGCCTTTACAAAAAAATGAAGTAGGCGTATACGCACTGGGTGGTCTCGGTGAAATTGGTAAAAACACGTACGCCCTCGAATATCAAGATGAAATCATTGTCATCGATGCAGGTATTAAATTCCCTGATGACGATCTTCTTGGTATCGATTACGTGATACCAGATTATACGTACTTAATTCAAAATAAACATAAAGTGAAAGCTTTATTTATCACTCATGGACACGAAGACCATATTGGTGGTGTCCCATTTTTATTAAAACAAATGAATGTTCCGATTTATAGTGGACCACTTGCTTTAGGTCTTATTAGAAATAAATTGGAAGAACACAATTTATTGAAGACTGCTCAATTAAATGAAATTGATGAAGATTCAGAATTTGAATTTAAACATTTCAAGATTTCATTTTATTTAACAACTCATAGTATTCCAGAAGCATACGGGATTATTGCAGATACACCAGAAGGTAAAATCGTTCATACAGGTGACTTCAAATTTGATTTCACACCTGTTGGTAAACCTGCAAATATTGCCAAAATGGCTCAACTTGGTGAAGAAGGCGTATTATGTTTGTTATCAGACTCTACAAACTCTGAAGTTCCTAACTTTACATTAAGTGAAAAGGAAGTTGGACAAAACGTCGATGAGATTTTCCGTAAATGTTCTGGTAGAATTATTTTTGCAACATTTGCTTCTAATATTTATAGAGTTCAGCAAGCTGTTGAAGCAGCCGTTAAATACAATCGTAAGATCGTTGTCTTCGGTCGTTCAATGGAGAACAATATTAAAATTGGTACAGAATTAGGTTATATTAAAGTACCACCTGAAACATTTATTGAACCTAACAAAATTAATACCGTTCCTAAGCATGAAATTCTTATTTTATGTACAGGTTCTCAAGGTGAACCAATGGCAGCATTATCAAGAATTGCTAATGGTACACATAGACAAATCAGCATTATTCCAGATGATACAGTTGTATTCAGTTCATCACCTATTCCAGGTAACACTAAGAGTGTAAATAGAACAATCAACGCTTTATACAAAGCTGGCGCTGATGTTATTCATGGTAAATTATCAAACATTCATACTTCAGGTCACGGTTCACAAGATGAACAAAAATTAATGTTACGTTTAATTAAGCCTAAATATTTTATGCCGATTCATGGTGAATATAGAATGCTTAAGAAACATAGTGAAACTGGTGTGAACTGTGGTGTAGATCCAGATAATATCTTCGTATATGAAATTGGCGATGTCCTTGCACTTACAAAAGATTCTGCAAGATATGCTGGTCGTATTCCATCAGGAAATGTATTTGTTGATGGTAGCGGAATTGGAGATATCGGTAATGTCGTAATTAAAGACCGTAAAGTCCTTTCTGAAGAAGGTCTTGTAATAGTTGTTGTAAGTATAGATTTCAAAACGAAACAACTACTCTCAGGTCCAGATATCATCTCTAGAGGATTTGTATATATGAGAGAATCAGGTCATTTAATTTACGATGCACAACGATTAATCAAAAAAGCTGTTATTGAAAAGCTAAACAATAATGATAAAGTAGAATGGCATCACGTTAAATCTACAATTACTGAAGCTTTACAACCTTATTTATACGAAAAAACAGCTCGTAAACCAATGATTTTACCAATTATCATGAAAATTAAATAAAACATTAAAACACCCGTAATTTCTAAAAATTACGGGTGTTATTTTATTCGTTTACTAATTTTTTCTCAAATCTATTTAAATCATTGTCATGACCTATCACGATTAATATATCATGAAATTCAATATTTTCATTTGGATCTGGTGCTACGATGATATCTTTACCTCTTTTAACTGCAATGATATTTATACCGTAATTTGCACGTACATCCAATTCTAATATAGAACTACCAGCAAGTCTTTCTCCTGCTTTAATTTCTACAATTGAATACTCATCAGAGAGTTCTAAGTAGTCTAGTACAGATGCGCTAGCAACATTATGTGCGATACGACGACCCATATCTCTTTCTGGATGGACAACAGTATCCGCACCTATTTTATTCAAAATTTTAGCGTGATAATCGTTCTGAGCTTTAGCAGTAACTTTTTTAACACCTAATTCTTTAAGAATTAATGTTGTCAACGTACTTGCTTGTATATTCTCACCTATCGCAACAATGACATGATCGAAATTGCGTATACCTAAACTTTTCATGACCGCTTCATCTGTTGTATCTGCAATCACTGCATGTGTGGCGATATCACTGAACTCATTCACTCTTGCTTCATCTGCATCAATGGCCATTACATCCATATCTAAAGCATTGAGCTCTCTTACAATACTTCCGCCAAATCGGCCTAAACCTATAACTACATACTCCCTACTCATGATATGCCTCCATACTTTATAATAATCTTATTTTTTACCTTTAACGTAATCAGCATCAAAGATAAATAATCTTAATAATAATATAAGCGATGGCACGAGTAAAAGTAAACCTAAAATAAATACGATTACAAGCATTAATGCCATTTGATCGTTCACAACTGCTTTATCAATATTGATAAACGGATCTAAAATATACGGTAATTTACTTACACCATATCCGAAGAATGCTGTACCGAATTGTAATAATATCATGATAAATGCAACGCCGTGTGCTTTTTTAAAGTATATCAATCCAACAGCAATGATAAAGAATATAATACTTAAACCGAATAACCACCAATAACTACCGACTGCATTATTAAAATGCGTTTCATTATGTTGTCTTAATGATAAGAAAACGAACTGACAAATGATGATCATCGGAATTGCCCATATAAGGAACCACTGTCTCAATAAATGATATGCTTCAGAATCTTTAGCTTTATTCGCATAAAATGTTAAAAATCCTGATGAAATATATAACACTGAGATAATTGCTAAAAATACAACTGCCCATGCATATGGACTTAATAATAAATCAACCCACTGTAGGTGAACGCCATCACTTGTTTCTTTAATATAGCCACCTTCAGCAATTGTTAAAATTGTTGATAATGATGCTGGAATCAGTAAACCTGTTCCACCATATAAGAATAACCATGATAACTTACTATCTTGTCCATAGTTTTCAAATGCGTAAAAGCTACCACGAATGGTTAGTAAAATTAATGCAATACTACCAGGTATTAATAATGTTGACCCGAAATAATATGCAGAGTCTGGGAAGAATCCAACTATTCCTACAAAGAAGAATACGAAGAACACATTTGTTACTTCCCAAACTGGGTTTAAATATCTAGAAATCAAGTTATTGATAATATGATCTTGCTTCGTTAATTTAGCGTGAAATGCGAAGAATCCTGCACCAAAATCAATCGCACCAATAATAATGTAACCAAACAGAAAGAGCCAAAGCACTGTAATACCTATATGTTGATAATCCATTATACTTCACCCTTTCTGTCTATTATTTTGTTCACATCATCAGTCGCTTTGCTGTGACTAAACATTCTAATAAGTACATAACTTGATGAAATACCAAGAACTAAATAAAGTATTGCGAATGCAATGAATACAAGTGCAAGTCCATCAGCATTTGTTGCAGCTTCTGCAACTTTTAAGTAACCTCTTAATATCCAAGGTTGTCTACCCATCTCAGCTAAGAACCAACCAAATTCAATTGCAAGCATTGCAAGAGGTCCAGTTAATACTGCTAAATATAAGATTGGTTTACTATATTGTGACCATTTTTTCACCCATTTTAATACGACAAATAAAGCTGAAACGACAAAACAATACACACCAAAGAATACCATCAAATCAAAGAAATAGTGAATGATAAGTGGTGGTGTTTCATCACTCTTAAATTCGTTTAATCCTTTAACTTCAGTATTAAAATTACTATCTGATAAGAAACTTAAAGCGCCAGGAATTTTAATAGCACCTTTAACTTCTTGTTTATCTTCATCTACTACCCCAAATAATACTAGGTCTGCTTTTGATTCACTTTCAAAATGCCACTCCATAGCTGCTAATTTTTCAGGTTGTTCTTGATGTAAGAACTTAGCTGATAAATCGCCTGCTAACATTGCAAGTAAACTCGCAATTAAACCAACTATCATTGTAAGTTTAAGAGCTTTTTTATGATATTCTTTATCGTCTATAAATTTATTCTTAATCAAACGATATGCTGCTATACTTGCTAAAATAAATGCAGCTGTCATAAACGCAGTCGCTATAACGTGAAATGCTCTAATACCGAATGATGCATTAAACATCGCAGCAATTGGATCAATGTTCATCAATTTTCCATTGATAAAATCAAATCCATTTGGCGTATTCATGAAAGAATTCACAGATGTAATAAAGAACGCTGAGAATGTACCACCAATAATGACTGGTAATGTAATTAAAAAGTGCGTCCATTTACCTTTGAATCTATCCCACGTATATAAATAAATACTTAAGAAAATAGCCTCAAAGAAAAAGGCGAATGTTTCCATAAATAATGGTAGCGCAATAACTTGCCCACCTAATTGCATAAATGCTGGCCACAATAATGATAATTGTAGACCAATAATTGTTCCCGTAACTACTCCGACCGCTACAGTAATCGTATAACCTTTAGACCAACGTTTTGCCATTGCTATATACATAGGATTATTGTTCTTAATACCTATAAATTCAGCAATTGCAAACATTAATGGGATTCCCACACCAATTGTTGCAAAAATGATATGGAATCCCAATGTCATAGCAGTTAGTAAACGACTTATAACTACTGCATCCATAATATTCCTCCATTCAACGTTTGTGATATACATCACAATTTAATCTTATTATACAACACTTTAATCATTTGTGAAATGTTTAACATTTACAAAGTAATGACAAATTAATGGCAAAATAGGACATAATAATTGAACGCTTTAAAAAATCATTTATAATATGTCTATATAAAGTTGAGGTGAAAGCTATGAGTGAAGTTACAATTTATACACAAGACCAGTGTCCCCCTTGCCAATTTGTAAAACAATATTTTAATGAAAAAGAAATTCCGTTTACAGAAAAAAATATAAAAAACAAACAATTTAAAAACGAACTTATCGATCTAGACAGTTTTTCAACACCTACTGTTCTCATTAATGGAGAAGTTTTTTATCAAGTTGATATAGAATCTTTTAATAAAGCATTAGGCATTCATTAATGAAAATTCAATTTCCAAGTTCTAAAATTAAAGTCACCACACATTCTATTGATACAAACTTAAAATCAAATCTGAAACTCATTCATATAACAGATTTGCATTTAGGTTATTATTCTAATTTAGAAAATTTATATCAACTTGTACGTCTTATCAATGAGCAAGAAGCAGATATTGTTTGTTTCACAGGTGATTGTTTTGATGATATTGCTCAAATTTCATTTGACCCTTATCTAGTTATACCTTTATTTCGTACAGTTCAATCAAAATATGGAAAGTTTTTTGTTCCAGGCAACCACGATTACGGTTCAAACGGTATTCATACGGTATTAGATATTATGAATAAATCGGGTTTTGAAGTCTTGTTGAACAGTTCTTACGTTGTCAATACACCTGACGGTAATATTCAGATTAATGGTATTGATGATTTATGTTTTGGTCAACCTAACTTTAGCAGTTCATTCCAAGTACCTAATTGTCGTATAGACTTTCGAATTGGACTCGTACATGAACCAGATAAAGTTAAATTATTAGATCCAAACATCCACTTAGTACTTTCTGGACATACACATGGTGGTCAAGTTCGACTCCCTAAGATTGGCGCTATTTATACACCAACTTATGGAAAAGTATATAAACAAGGTTTATATCAAATTAGAACTGGACAATACCTTTATGTTAATCAAGGCATAGGTATGACAAGACTTCCTATTAGAATATTTTGTTCACCTGAAATTGCGATATTCAACTTGCAATCTCAATAAAGTCTGAAAAAATCATTCACATATAAAAACAGAGCAGTTATCTACTTAATGTTAAGAGATAACTGCTCTGTTTTTTAATTTTAAAGAATTTGATTAACGAGTTCTACAACTTCTTCTTCTGTTGCACAGTTAATTGCTTTGTTCGCTAATTCTTGCATTTCTTTTTGATCTAATTGTTTGATTTGTTTTCTAGCTTTTAGAATACTTGTCGCACTCATAGAGAATTCATCTAAACCTAATCCAAGTAATAATGGAATTGCTGTGTTGTCTCCAGCCATTTCTCCACACATACCAGTCCATTTACCTTCTTTATGAGAAGCTTCAATTACTTGCTTAACTAAGCGAAGAATTGCAGGGTTATATGGTTGGTATAAGTAAGAAACACGCTCAGACATACGGTCAGCAGCCATTGTATATTGGATTAAATCATTCGTACCAATACTGAAGAAATCAACTTCTTTAGCGAAGATGTCTGCAAGTGCTGCAGTAGATGGAATTTCTACCATAATACCGATTTCGATATCATCCGCAACGTTAACACCTTCAGAAACTAATTTTTCTTTTTCTTCAAGTAAGATTGCTTTAGCGTCTCTAAATTCTTTGATAGTTGCAATCATTGGGAACATGATATTTAACTTACCAAATTCAGAAGCGCGTAATAAAGCTCTTAATTGTGTTCTAAAGATATCAGTTTGATCTAAACATAAACGAATCGCTCTATATCCTAAGAATGGGTTCATTTCTTTAGGTAAGTTTAGGTAAGATAATTCTTTATCTCCACCTATGTCTAAAGTACGAACGACAACACGTTTGCCGTCCATTTCTTTTAAGACTTTACTATATGCTTCAAATTGTTCTTCTTCTGAAGGCATATTGTCTCTACCCATGTATAAGAATTCAGTACGGTATAAACCGACACCTTCTGCGCCGTTATTTTTAACACCTTCTAAGTCATTAGGTGTACCAATATTCGCAGCTAATTCTACATGAACACCATCTTTAGAAACAGATTCATCATTAACTAGTTTAGCTAATTCTTCTTTTTCAGCTAAGAAGTTTTTCTGTTTTTGTTCGTATGCTTGAACTTCGTCATCTGTTGGGTTAATGATTACATCACCAGATAAACCATCAATGATTAAACTATCACCATGGTTTACGCGATCAGTAATATCTTTAGTTCCTACAACAGCTGGAATTTCTAATGAACGACTCATTATTGCTGAGTGTGAAGTTCTTCCACCGATATTTGTCGCAAAACCTTTAACAAACTCTTTGTTAAGTTGCGCAGTGTCAGATGGTGTTAAATCTTCACCTACAATAATAACGCTTTCATTGATCATACTAGGATTTGGTAATTCTACACCTAAAATATGTGCCAAAATACGTTTAGAAACGTCACGAATATCTGCCGCACGTTCTTTCATGTATTCATTATCCATATTTTCAAAGATTGTAATGAAGTTTGTTGATACTTCATTTAATGCAGTAGGTGCATTTACTTTGTTATTGCGAATATTTTCTTCAATTGGATTTAATAATTCTGGATCTTCTAACACTAATAAATGCGCATCAAAAATCGCAGCTTTATCTGCACCAAGTTGTTTTTCAGCATTATTACGAATTTGAGTTAATTCAACTTTTGATTGATTAACAGCCGCTTTAAACTTTTCAACTTCGCCGTCTACATCGCTGATATTTTCGCTTGAAAACGATAAGTCAGGTTCAACTAATAAATATGCTTTACTAATAGCCACACCATCAGATGCAGCTATACCTTTTAATAATTCAGACATTATTTAGTTAATCCTTCTTTAGATAATACTTCAGTAATTGCTTCGATAGCTTCTTTCTCATCACTACCCTCAGCGTAGATAGTAATTTCAGCATCTTTACCAACACCTAGGCTCATTACACCCATAATTGATTTTAAGTTAACTTTTTTAGCGTTATATTCTAATTGTACATCTGAATCAAATTTAGATGCAGTTTGAACTAACATTGTTGCTGGTCTAGCGTGAATACCCGTTTCGTCAATAATTACGTATGAATTTTGTTCCATTTTTATTGTCTCCTTCTGATACCTATATTAAATTTGTATAAAATCAAATTTTATCTATACGATTAAAGAATATCAAAAAACCACTTACAATTCAATCATATTACATAAGTATGCAATTATTTGAGCTGATTATTCTTTATTTTTGAAGGTTCGTGTATTCAACTGCTATTTGTGTACCAATTTTAGCGTTATGTTCAACAAGTTTAATATTTGTTTCTAATGATTTACCGCCAGATTGCTTAACGATTTCACCTAATAGGAATGGTGTAGAATCTTTGCCGTGAATACCTTCTTCTTCAGCTTTAGCAACTGCTTTGTCAATAATACCATTGATGAAACTTGGTTCTAATTGATCCTCTTCTGGTACCGGGTTAGCGACAACAATACCTGTTTCTAGACCTAAGTCCCATTGTACTTCTGCAAGTTTCGCAATTGTACTTACTTCATCAATTCTTGTATTTAATTTAAGTCCACTTTCTCTTGTAAAGAATGCTGGAAGTTCATCAGTTTGGTATCCAACTACAGGTACACCTTTTGTTTCTAAATATTCTAATGTTTTGTCTAAGTCTAAAATTGATTTAGCACCTGCACAAATGACAGCTACTTTCGTTTTTGAAAGTTCATCTAAGTCTGCAGAAATATCCATTGTATGCTCAGCACCTTTATGAACACCACCGATACCACCAGTTACAAAGAATTTAATGTCTGCTAATTGAGCACAAATCATTGTTGAAGCCACTGTTGTTGCACCAATTTTTTTAGTTGCTAATATTTCAGCAATATCTCTTCTAGAAACTTTTGCTACATTTTCTGCACTTGCTAATAATTGTAATTCATCTTCGTTTAATCCAATTTTAATCTTTCCATCAATAATCGCGATTGTTGCAGGTACCCCACCATTATCTCTTACAATTTGTTCTACTTTTTGTGCCATTTCTACGTTTTGAGGATAAGGCATACCATGTGAAATAATTGTAGATTCTAAAGCAACAATTGCTTTACCTTCCTCTTTTGCTTGTTCTACTTCTTTTGAAAATTGAATATAGTTTTCCATTATAAAGCCTCCATGTCCTTAATTAATTGTTTTTTATCTAAATCTTGTCTTACTGTATAAGCTGTTTGAATTGTTTTAGATGCATTTGCTTTTGCCAAATCAATAATTTTGTCGATTTCATATGATTTTAACCATCCATAAATTAAACCTGACGTAAATGCATCACCGGCACCTGTTACATCAACGACATTTTCGACTTTTTTTACTTCAAATTGACGTTGACCTTCCTCACCATCATAAATAATATTATCTTTACCTGATGTCACAACTAAATTCTTCACACCTAGGGATCTAATTTCTCCGATGTATTGAATTAATTCCGCTTCTGTTTGTGCATCTTTACCTACGAATGATTCAACTTCATCTTTATTTAATATGAGCCAATCAACCGCATGTAAATTATGAGATGGACTAGATATAGAGGAATTAAAAAAGTTTCCATGGACACCACGCTTATTTGTGTTGCCATGAATCTTAAAAAGTTGGCAATGTGGCTCGTAAAAGAGCCACAAATAGCCTAGATTAAACGTAGTTTAATCATGATTTTAGTGGAAAATATTAATCCATATAAAAAAACAAACTGAACTTATGGGAGTGTAAAATAAACTGTGTAAGTAGAGAACGTACGACTCTACTTCACAGTTTATTTTTTATATAATCTAGCGCGCTATCGCTTACTA
>NZ_JAJNIR010000038.1:0-25862 GCF_022385935.1 Mammaliicoccus sp. J-M41
ATTACTCTTTATTCGAACGAAAGAACTTCAAAAGAAATGGTCCACTGGTTACATTCCAAACTGGTCTATGGTTATGAACCAGCTTCTTTTATATGATCAAATTAAAGATAGAGTTATTAAGTATCTTGAATAACTTACACACTTAATTTGACAAAGCCTAGAAATGACATTTTTGATTACTAAAAAATTACTCAAGTCGTGGCTTAAGACCTGAATAAAGCCAAGAAATCGCCTAAGTCTTAGCTTAACGTCTAAATAAAGCCAAGAGATAAGCGAAGTCGTAGCTTAACTTCCTAATAAAGCCAAGAGATAGCTTAAGCCTCAGCTCCCAATCGCCAACACCCAATTCCAACACCTAAATTAACCCCAACGTCCTACCCAAATCCATAAACCAAACCTCCCCAAATTCACTCATTCCACCTTGTCTTCATATCTTATTATTTAAGTCTTATGACCAAATTTTTAAATTTCGCTCTTTTTTATTGTATAATTTGTTGAGTATATTGTTATACCCGTGTTAGTATAAGTAAGGTAGGTCATGATAGCAGGTGCTAATTTTAGCTATAAGTACATAATAGAATGGATTTGGATGAAATGAAATTATCAAAAGCAGATCGCCAGAGGGAATTAACAAATCGTTTGAAAGCTGAACCTTTCATAACTGACGAAACTTTAAGTGAATATTTTAAAGTAAGCATCCAAACTATTAGACTAGATAGAATGGAGCTAGGTATTCCAGAATTAAGACGCCGCATCAAAGATGTAGCAACACAAAATCATGATGAAATTAAATCATTACCCATCGAAGATGTCATTGGGGAAATTATAGATATTGAATTAGATAAATCAGCAATATCTATTATAGATATTAAGGAAGAACATGTTTTTACACGTAACGGTATTGCTAGAGGACACTATTTATTTGCCCAAGCTAACTCATTATGTGTAGCATTGATTAATGATGAATTAGCATTAACAACTAAGAGTAATGTTCAATTCAAAAAATCAGTAAAACTAAATGAAAGAGTCATTGCTAAAGCTACTGTGATTCATAAATCGAAACATATAGCTAAAGTTGATGTCACAAGCACTGTTCATGGAGAAACTGTTTTCCAAGGACAATTTGAAATGTATTATTCGAGCGAGGGTGAAAATAATGGTTAAGATTGCGATAGATATGATGGGCGGAGATGACGCGCCAGGTATCGTAATAGAAGCGGTTAAACAAGCAGTTAATGATTTTCCAGATTTAGAAATTTTGTTATATGGTGACGAAAAACAATTTGATTACAAACATGATCGTATCACTTTTTATCATACTGATGAAAAGATAACAATGGATGACGAACCTGTTAGATCAATTAAGAAAAAGAAAAACGCTTCAATGGTTTTAATGGCGAATGCTGTTAAAGAAGGTAAAGCTGAAGCATGTGTATCAGCTGGTAATACAGGTGCACTTATGAGTAGTGGATTATTTATTGTCGGCAGAATAAAAGGTATTGAAAGACCTGCATTAGTTGCAACTTTCCCAACAGTGACAGGTAAAGGATTTGTATTTTTAGATATTGGTGCAAACTCAGATGCTAAACCTGAACATCTTGTGCAATATGCTAAAATGGGTGAAATTTATGCCAAACAAATTAGAAGTATTGAAAAACCTTCATTAGCACTTTTAAATATTGGTACTGAAGAAACAAAAGGTAATGCTTTAATGAAAAAGACTTATCAATTACTTAAAGAAGAACAATTTGATAACTTTATTGGAAATGTTGAAGCAAAATCTTTATTGTTAGATGCATGTGATGTCGTAGTATCAGATGGATATAACGGTAACATGGTGTTAAAAACAATCGAAGGTACAGCAACAGGTATATTTAAAATGTTAAAAGAAGCGATGACTGCTTCAACTAAAAATAAACTTGCTGCACTTACTTTGAAAAAAGATATTAAAAAAATCAGCAATAAAATGGACTATGCAGAATACGGTGGTTCAGTACTATTAGGATTAAATGGTGTTGTTGTTAAAGCACACGGCTCATCAGATCAACGTGCATTCTATAATGCAATTAAACAAGCTAAGCTAGCTGCAGATACTAAAATAGTAGATAAAATGAAGAAAGCAGTAGGTGAAATAAATGGGTAAAGTTGCAATCATGTTCCCTGGTCAAGGGTCACAAAAAGTTGGAATGGCAGAAGATTTATATCAAGAAGAAATTAATGCAACATCAATTTTAGAAAGAGCAAATGAATCTTTATCATTTGATTTACTTGAAATTATGTTTAAAGATCCAGAAGAAATTCTTGGATTAACTGAATATACACAACCAGCATTATTAACGCATAGTTCAGCTTTAATGAATGCTTTAAAAGATTTAAATTATGACTACGCATTAGGACATAGTTTAGGTGAATATTCAGCATTAGTATCAGAAGGTGTATTAAAGTTTGAAGATGCCGTTCAAATCGTACATAAACGTGGTACATTAATGTCTGAAGCTTTTCCACAAGGTGTAGGTTCTATGGCAGCAGTACTTGGTTTAGACATTGAAAAAGTGAGAGAAATCTGTGAACAATTATCAACAGAGGACAAACTTATTGAACCAGCAAACATCAATTGTCCAGGTCAAATCGTTGTATCTGGTCATGCAGAACTCATTGATAAACTTGCTGCAGAAGGTAAATCACTAGGTGCTAAACGTGTTATGCCATTAAAAGTTTCAGGACCATTTCACTCTTCAATGATGAAAACTATAGCAGATGATTTTGAAAACTACATTAATCAATTTGAGTGGAAAGATGCTAAACACCCAATTGTACAAAATGTATATGCTAAACCTGAAACAGATCATGAAGTTATTAAAGCGAACATGGTTAAACAATTATTCTCACCAGTTGAATTCAGTCAATCTGTTGAGTATTTAATTGAACAAGGTGTAGATCACTTTATCGAAGTCGGTCCTAACAAAGTATTATCTGGCTTAGTTAAAAAAATTAGTCGTGATGTTAAAATAACATCAATTCAAACAATTGATGATATTAAAGGATGGAATGAATAATGACAAAAACAGCTATCGTTACAGGTGCTTCTAGAGGTATTGGTCGTAAAATTGCATTAGAACTTGGTAAAGAAGGTTACAATGTAGTTGTGAACTATGCAGGAAATAAAGAAAAAGCAGAAGAAGTCGTTTCTGAAATTAAATCATTTGGTGTAGAAGCATTTGCATTTCAAGCAAATGTAAGTGAGCAAGATGAAGTAAAAGCTATGATTAAAGAAACAACATCTCAATTTGGTACTATCGACGTACTCGTCAATAATGCAGGTATTACAAGAGATAATTTATTGATGCGTATGAAACAAGACGAATGGGATGACGTGATTAATACAAACTTAAAAGGTGTATTTAACTGTGTTCAAGCAGTAACTAGACCAATGTTAAAACAAAAATCTGGTCGTATCATTAACTTATCAAGTGTTGTAGGTTCACTAGGAAATGCAGGACAAGTGAACTATGTAGCAACTAAGTCAGGTGTTGAAGGAATGACAAGAACTTTTGCTAGAGAATTAGCATCTAGAGGAATTACTTGTAATGCAGTTGCACCAGGATTTATCGTGTCAGATATGACAGATCAATTATCTGATGAATTAAAAGAACAAATGAAATCACAAATTCCGCTTGCACGATTTGGAGAAGATAGTGATATTGCACATACAGTAGCATTTCTTGCAAGTGATAAAGCAAGCTATATTACTGGCCAAACAATTCACGTTAATGGCGGAATGTATATGCAATAAAAGCTACTTTTATAGTAGAATAGGATAGTAAGAGAAATTGAATTTCTTATTATATAAGATTTAAATCATTTAAAGGAGGTGAATGGAATGGCAAGTTTCGACAAAGTTAAAGACATTATTGTAGATCGTCTAGGTGTAGACGCTGAAAAAGTAACGCCTGAAGCTTCATTTAAAGATGATTTAGGTGCTGATTCTTTAGATATCGCAGAATTAGTAATGGAATTAGAAGATGAATTTGATATGGAAATTCCTGATGAGGAAGCAGAAAAAATCAACACAGTTGGTGACGCTGTAAAATATATTGAATCATTAGAAAAATAATTCAAATTATAAAAGCCCGTATACCAATGGTTTCGGGCTTTTTATTATGAATTTTTATGAAAAGGGGGCAAAAAGGGGGCAAAATCTATACGATATTAATATTTTCCAACTTATTTACTAACTCTTTAGACATTTTTTCAGATACGTGTGAGTATATTTTTAAAGTAGTATCATGATCATTATGACCAACTCTATCCATAGTAACTTTTAAAGGAATACCCATTTCAGCTAAAAGGGTTATATGTGAATGTCTGAATATATGAGTAGTCACTTTTTTATTGATCGAATCAATTTTATCTACAGCTTCTTCTAATATTTTATTTATTTGAGAAATAAAGATAGGGTTACCTTTACTTGTAGTGAAAATAAAACCTCGATTAATATATGATTTATTATAAAGTTGCAATTTTTTATTTTCATGGATAAGTGTTTTTAATATTTGGCAACTTCTATTATTTATATTAATTTTTCGAGTACTATATTCATTTTTAGTAGTATCTTTAACACCGTAACCACCATTGGACTTTTTCCAATTAATAGTTCCTTCTATCATTAATTCCTTTTTATCAAAGTCTATATTTTCAGTTTTAATAGCTAATAGTTCTCCAACCCTCATGCCATTTAAATACATAAATTCAATGATATATGCAGTTACAAATCGAATTCTTTTGCTATCTAATCTATTAAGTGCCTGGTAATCTTCCAGTATTTTATTAATTATTAATTTAACCTCTGAATTTTCCAAGAAAAATGATTGTTTATTTCTAATTTGTTCTATAGATAAACTTTTTCGTGGGAGAGTAATGTTATCAATGAAAGATATGTTTTCTAGGTTATAAAATTTATTAACGTATCGCATTATGTTTTTAAATAGGGATAATATCTTATAGCTATATTCATGAGCGATGTTTAATTCTAGAATTTTATCAAATTGCTTTTGAGTATAAGATAAATTTAACTTTTGAACTAACACATCGCTATTAAATAATTTTTTTAGTACTTTGAGTTCACTTTCTTTACTCAAAAATGTATTGTATTTATTACCCGAAGTCGCTTTGTAGTGTTTAAAATACTCATCACAGACCTCGAAAAAAGTTAAAGTACTTAATTGTTGTGTATTACTATTTGAAATAATAGAATTTATTTTTTTATCTAGCAATAACACAGCTTCATTTTTAGCCTTTTTTGTACATGTATTCATACTTATACTTACTTTTTTACTTTTATTAGTAAGTGGATCTTTATATCTTTCATAAAATTTATAAGTTGTTTTTCCATTTTTTAAAACCCTTTCTTCATACCACATGTTTTTATACCTCCAAAATTACATCAAATCGATTTAATACCAACTAAAGGATGTGTTTTGCTTCTATTGATTAACATCTCTAGTCTTTTATATGCCTCTAAATACGTTACCTTAAAGTAATATACAAGCTGTTCAGCAGTCCATAACTCATTTGTAACGATTAATCTTTCAGGCATACGTAGTAATAAAGAAAACTTTTCTGCTTCTGCTTCTTGTTTAAAATTAAATAGATTTTTAGTTTTCGTTTGATTACCAAAATGCAAATGGAAATGTGCAAACTCATGACAAAATGCTTTCCACATATTTTCAGTAGTATCATTTTTGACGAATATAACATCTCTATTTCTTACTTTGGCATAAAGTGTAATAGAGGAGTTATAAACTACTAGAATGTTATAAATATTGCTTAAAAACTCTATATTCAAATCACTGTTATCTAAAATCGTATATGCAGTGATATCATTTACTAAATCTTCGACTCTCATTTTATTTCCTCCAAATCTAATCAAATGATCTAATTAACTTAATCACTTTGCCGATTATATTTACGTTGTTTATATCTTCAATAGAGTAGCTGCTGTTATTAATAGCTACATAGTTTGATAGTTTTTTTATTTCAAAACTATCTGATTCAATAAAATTAATTTCGGCAACAAACTGATTAATAGGTGTACCATTCATTTCATCTTTAATAACTACAATATCTTTATCAAATAGCAAAGGTTCAATGTTGTCTGTTTCATCAAAGTAAATAATAATTGCTTGATCGTTGTTTTCTATTTTTTTATTATCTCTCGAAGTTGCAAACTTCGATATTCCAGTTCTAAATTGTTTATATCTTTCAGGTATTTCAATTAATGTGTTTGTATTCATGTTCTATTCCTCCAATTTATAAGAACGTATGTTCGGTTTAAGATTGAAATAAAAGCCGACCAAAATATTTAGTGGTCAGCTAAATTAAAGTTATTAAAATTCTAAACGTAATTTTTTCTCTTCAAAAGTAACATCCATTGATTCATCATCATACATTTCAGGCAAGATAAAATCTAACCATTCTAAATCATCTGCTGTAGATGTTTCTAATTCATAATAGATCACACCAGTTGATTTAACTTTTCCTTTTAAATCAGTTTTTATAATCTTATTAGGCGTTATCATAGAAGGCTCAATTTGTTCTTGGTTGTTTGTGACAATCGTTGCTTGGTCAATGTAATACTCTTGTGGAGTTTCCGAAGTATTTTCTAATTCTAGTTCAATACCTAGAAGATAAGCAGTATCTCCAACATTATAGTTTTCAAATTCGTATTCATTATCCTCAGTAACTTTTACTTTATAAGTTTTCATTTCTTTAAAATTAACATTTATACTACCGACTTGTTGAGTATAGGTAATGTCTTCTTTTTTAACTTCTTTTAAATCATCAGCTACATTAAATGAATCAGAACTTTCATTGTCTTCATCATCTTCTAAACCATTTTCAGTTTCATCAGCTACATCTTCTTCATTATATTTATTAAAAACTCTATCATATTCTTTAAATAATTCTGAACCAACAATTTTTTTGAATTCAGCATCAGATATGTCTTCTGAGATAGAAGAATATTCATCAATTTTATTTTCCATTCTACTTTGAATATCTTCTATGTTTTTACTGAATTCATCTTCAGTAATTGATTCAGATTGATATTTCTCCAACTCTGATGCTAAGCTACTTAGAAATTCTGAGAATGTTTCATTTATACCAACAAAACTATCATTTATTTTCTTTTCATTTTCTTTCCCTTCTAAATTTTTGATATTCTTTTGATGAAGTTTTAAGTTTTCTTTTAATTCATTAGAATATTGTCTATAAGCATCAATCATGCCTTGTACATCATCTCCTCCATCTTGATTTGAATCGATGTAGTTCATCATAATTTCATAAGAACCTAAATCCATACTCATATAATTTCTTAATTCTTTATTGTATTGCTTATCTTCTTTTTTATTGTTTTTTTCTTTAGTAGTTGTTTCTTGATTCTTTTCTTCACTACCTGATGTATTCCCGCATGCACCAAGTAATAAAGTTCCCGTAAGTGTTGCTAATAAAAGTTTTTTCATTTATGCATCTCCTTATAAATAAGTTTTTAAGTTGAAACTATTACATCTTCAATAATTCATTCTTTTTCTTATCAAATTCGTCTTGGTTAATTATTCCATCATCTAATAATTGTTTGAATTTCATGATCTCATCAGCTACTGAAATAGATTGATTTTGATTAATATTTGTTTTTACTTCGTTCTTTTCAATTTGTTCTTGAATTGTTACAGACATTCTTTCAACTGTTTCCTTCATAATATTCTTTATAAGAATTGAAGTGGAACCATGATGAACCTCTAGTTCTCCAAATACAATGCCTAACTTGTAGCTTACAGAATTTATCTTTGTAAAAGGATATTCGAATTTTTTTAATCCGTATATCATCCCTTTGTCTAAAAATAACAATCTTAAATCGGTACAAACAATTAAATAAGTATTGTTATCTATAAAACCAGATGTAGCATACAACACCGATTCATCTTTCTTTAATAATTGAACCAATGTTTTAACTTCTTTTTTAGTACCAAATAGGTCAGTGACACCTATATCTTTTAAGTGTTGAAACATGTCATCGACACGCTTGGTATAATCTTCAATAGTAAAATTCTGTCCAGAACTTTTATTGATATGAAATTCTTTATATGCATCTATTTGTTTATCTTTAGGTAATTTTTTATACTTTTTCTTTTCTTCTCTACTAAGTGAAGCGTAATATTCTCCTTCTCTTAATGCTTCTTTTGGATTCAGTATAACTGGTCTCATTTATGCATCCCCTTTTTAAGTAATTAAAACTAAATTTATATTAAATATACCTTTATGCAAATTATAAACCATATTCTACTAATTTAGTACAATCTAAAATTTGGTTAAAAAATATAAACTAACAGGTTGTTAGTTCATACTCTTTTCTATTGTTCACCTTTAGCCTTCTTGTCTTTCTCGATATAGAAGTCGGCTAAATCTGATAATTCTCGCATAATTTCTTTTTTACGGTCGTCTGAGAGTTCGTCCCATCCTTCTTTGTCTGAAAACATCAAAACTTCAGCATCTTCAAGTAGGTTAAGTCTTTCCTTAGTTTTACGACCATGTAATTCATCTAATGTAACGTTAAATAGATCGGCTAATTTATATTGTATTGAAATATCTGGTGTTCTTATATTTCTTTCATATCCAGAATAAGTATTTTTAGCGACACCTATTTTTTTAGAAACCTCATCTTGTGTGAGTTTTTTAGATTTACGTAATTGTTTTAGGTTTGAACCTAACAAAGTAATCACCTCTATACATTGAATTATACGCAAAATGAGTACAAAATAAAGATTAATGTTAAAAAGTTCTCGAAAAGAGAATTTTATTGTTGACTGTGTACTCACAATGAGTTATACTCAATTTGAGAACAAGGAGGTGCTGGAAAATGAGTAAACTCAAACAAATAAGATTACAAAATAAAATGACTCAAAAAGATGTAGCAAATTTACTTAATATACCTAAAACAACATACATCGGATACGAGCAAGGCAGAAGGAAACTACCAGTTCCAATTGCAATTGAGTTAGGTAAAATTTATAACTTAAACTGGGCTATTTTTTTTGATGACTATGTACTCAATACGAGAACTTTTCAGAACACTTGATTTATTCGACTAACTAAATAATACGAAATAATACGTGAACATGATAGACCAGTCAGTTCACTGTTGACGTCCTACTAGAGCGTTTAAGAGCGAGAGTGAGCGACGATATGAGCCAAGCTTAAATACATCTAATAGTCATTGCCAAGACTAAACGTTGTAATAGGACGTCAACAAAAGAAAAGGAGGAACTAAACTATGTCTAATTTAAAGATATTGCCTAATGAAAAAAATGTAATCGTAGATTCAGAACAAGTAGTGTTTAATCCTATTTATGCTAAACCTGGTCCAGTAGGAAAAGCATTTGGAGTAGGTAGAACAACAGTATACAACTGGTTGAAATCATATGAACAAGACAATTTAGGTATCGAGGGAATGTATCTTGATTTAACACCTGGATTAACACTAATCAATATTCAAAAACTAGAAGAATTTTTAAAGAAGAAACATAAAAAATGGTTATAGGAGGTCTGTACATGAGCAAATTAAATCTAATCAAAATAACACTTCTAATCATCAACTTGGTGGAGGAGGTTAGAAGTGTATCTAGTAAAAATTAGGAGGAATAAATTATGGATGAAGACAAGTTTTTAATGATATTTACTATCTTTACTTTGTGTATAAATCTGATAGCTCTACTAGCAAATCTTTTCCTATAGAAATTTCAAATTTCTTTGTTTTTCTACTAGTTGCTATTTTGAATTTCAAAGATTTATAATCGAAAGTTTTGTCGTTTTCGTTTTTCATAAATTGTAGATAACATTTTTGGGTTTGATAAGCTGATAAATTTATCGGTAACCCGTGTGTCTTATGATTATCATCAAAATATTTTCTACTCATAATATTTTCAACATGATAAACGACTTCGAATTTTTCATTATTAGATGTTGTTTCAATACCAGTAATTGAGAATGGTTTATTGGATTTATTTATAAATATAAACTCAATATAAAATTCTACACGAGAATCAACAATTTCATTAATTTTTACATCGAAATTTGTTCTTTGTTTCCAAAATAAAAACCAAAAGTTAATTACAGAAAGAATAAAGCCACCTGTTGCAAAAAATGTTTTAATCAATTCTGGCTCAATGAGTTTTATAATAACTTTCACCACACTTTCATAATAAATTAAATTAATTGTACCAAATTGAAATAATAAATCTATAACAAATTAAGGAGGTCATTAAAATGACAAGAGAATTACAAACTTTTAATTTTGAAGAATTGCCAGTAAGAACTTTAACAGTAAATGATGAACCACATTTTGTAGGAAAAGATGTGGCTGAGGTATTGGGGTATTCCAGGGCAGATAATGCTATTAGAAATCACGTAGATGAAGAAGATAAGCTAACGCACCGTTTCAGTGCATCAGGTCAAAGTAGGAATATGATAATCATCAATGAATCAGGTTTATACAGTTTAATCTTTTCATCAAAGTTAGATTCAGCTAAACGTTTTAAACGCTGGGTTACATCAGAGGTATTACCAACATTAAGAAAGACTGGTTCATATCAAGTTAAACCTTTAACAACATCAGAACAAATTCAACTGATTGCACAAGGTAATACCGAATTAGATGAAAGAGTAACAGCTATAGAAGAAAGTTATCCAATTATGCACGGACAAGCAAAACATATTCAACAATTAGTTGCTCGTAAAGTAGCAGAGATCGTTAGGAATAAATTCAATGGATACTACAAAGAAACATCTAAGAAATTGTTTGCAGAAATCTATAGAAGTATTAAAAAAATCTTCCAAGTACCAACATATAACAGTATTCCAAGAGGACGTTATGAAGAAGCAGTAAAGTTCGTTGAACAATGGAAACCCTCATTCGAAACAGTGTATCAACTAGAACTTAACCTTAAAGAAGCATAAAAAAATAACTGAACCAGGTGACCAAACCTAGTCCAGTTACACTCAATGACCAAATTGAGATTTTAGAACACATCATTTATTCGACCAAATGATGATAACTAAATAATACATCACATGATGTGAACTTTAAAGACGGAACAGTTAACCAAACACACGCATTAATCAATAAGGATTATAGAAAGAAGGAGAACAATATGGCACATGTAATCAAAAGGCAAATAGACAGAACAGGAATGACACAACAGAGATTGGCAGATATGGCATTAACAACAAAGAGCAACATGTCAATGATGATTAACGGTCAAAGAAATATATCTGCAGATACTTATAAAGCGCTAGCAACAAATAGTAATGACGGGGTTTTTGTAACTGATACATTAAATGAGTTTTCAGATGGTTTCTCAACTCCTGCGCACAGTGACGAATATTATTATGATCACCCTGGTTTAGTTAAATATCAACTTATAAAAGAAATGAAAGAAGCAATTTATGCCTTAGAAGAATGTAATTTCTTAAAAAGACCAGAATATATGACTAGAGATGAAAAAGAAGAAATCGTTAAGACAATGTCCGAATGTGAAGATGTATTGTTCCACGGAACTGTATTTATCAATAAGACATGCGAACACATTAATAAAAATATTAGAGATTTAGTAAAAGCGCACGAACAGAAGTTAAAAATGGAACGCAGAATATAGGAGGTATTATATGAACATTTTAAAATATCCATTACTTACTTTAATTATTGTAATTGAGTTCTTTATCATAGCAAGTTTTTCAGTTACACCTATTGAACATTCCTTAATGTTTTGGCTTGTAACAGTATTGTTTTTCGAAATGTTCGACCATGTATTCAATAGCTTAAAAAATGATGAAATTTAAAGGAGGGATCTAAATGTTAGAAGTAGGAGAACAAAGGAATTCAAATTTTTCGTTACAGGGATTTTGGTTTGAAAAAGAAGTGATTTATTACGCTGACTATATTGATATGAAAATCAAATGTAATCGTACAGAAAGAACAGTAGTATCAGCTTGTTTTTCTTCAGCTGATGATTACGAAACACAGAAAGAAAACATTGAAGCAATGTTAAACGATTATTTATTAGAAAATACGACCGAAAACGAAAGATTATTTAACTATTTGACCAGTAGACAATGGAACCATGATTTATTCGACTAAAAAAGACACCTCGACCAAGGTGTCCAAATAAGAAATAAGATTTGTAAATATTATACCACAGGAGGATATGGATATGGAAATCAAGCTTATTAAGTTAGTGCTAGATAACTTTAAAGGCGCTAAACATTTTGAATTAAACGCCGAAGGTAAAGATATTGTTGTTAAAGGAGAAAATAACACAGGTAAAACAACGATTGCAGATGCTTTTTATTGGTTACTTTTCAACAAAGATAGTAAAGGTGCTACTAAATTCTCAATCAAAACATTAGATAGTGCAGGAGAAGAAATAAACAATTTAAAGCATAGCGTTTATGCAGTGTTGAACATTGACGGTAAAGAACAACATATTAAAAAAACGTATTCAGAGAAATGGACAAGAAAACGAGGACAAGCGAAATCAACTTTCACAGGACACGAAACGGTATATGAATTAGGTTTCTCAGAAGAAGAATTAACACCTAAAAAATTAAAAGACTTTAATGAATTTATAAATTCAATTATCAGTGATGAACAAATCTTCAAATTAACAACTAACCCGTTTTGGTTTAACAGTTTAAAACAAGATGAACGTAAAAAGATATTAATGAGTTTAGTTGATGAAGTGACGGACGAAGATGTAATTAATTCAGATAGTAAGTTGAAAGAACTTAAAAAATTATTAGGTGACGGATCATTAGAAGATTTTAAGATGCGAATAAGTCGAAATAAGAAATCTATCAATGAAGATTTAAAGGCTATTCCAGTACGTGTAGATGAAATCAATCACAACATGCCAGACGTTCGAAAATATAACAAACAAGCTTTAGAAGAAGAGTTAAACGAAATTAATAATCAAATTAAGCAAATAGACATTGAAATTAAAGATGTAGAGAACGGTTTGGAAATCGAAAAGATTGAGAAAGAAATCAAATCAAAAGAACTCGATATCCAGTATTTAAAAGATAATCACAATCATGGTAGCAAACGAGATTTATCGTCAATGATCAACCAAGATTCTGAACTACAAAGAGCCATTGCAACGAAACGTAGAGATTTAAGCAATTTAACAGCTGAACTGCAAAAAAATGAAAGTGTAATTGAAGAACAAAACGAAAAATTCAAAGCATTAGGTATTAAACATAAAGAATTAGTAAATGAACAGAAAGAGTTTACTACAGCAACTGTATGTGAGTGCTGTGGTCAAGATATACCAGAACATATGCAACAAGAAGCAATACAGAAAATGAAAGAGAATTACAACGCTGATAAGTCTGAAAGATTAGAGAAAATACAATCAGACGGTATTGAAATTAGAAATAAAGTGAAACAACTATCAGAACAAAACGATGAAATTGAATCAACTATGGAAGAACTGAAAGAAGAAATTGATAAAGAAACAAAGAATGTAGAAGAAATCAAAGAAAGTATCAAAAAAATCGAAAGCAATAATACAGATGTGAAAGATACAGACGAATACAAGCAATTAGATAGTGAAATTAAAGCCTTAAAAGAGAAAAAGGGACAATCTATCCAAAGTATCAATGAAGACGTTCAGAACATCGTTAAGAGCAAAAAAGAACCATTAATTAACCAGCAACAAGAGATTAAACAAAAGTTAGATGATATCCAAGTAAGTCAACGCGCTATAGATCGTATTAAAGAACTTGAAACTAAACAAGAACAATTAGCCCAAGAATATAACGAATTAGAACATGCGACGTTCTTAACAGAAGAATTTACGAAACAAAAAGTAAATCTGATGGAAGGTTCAATCAACGACAAGTTTGAAATCACTAAATTTAAATTGTTTGATGTCCAAATTAATCAAGGTGTTCAAGATGTTTGTATCGCAACACATAATGGCGTTCCATTTGATAGTGGATTAAATAACGCAGCAAGAATAAACGTCGGTTTAGACATCATAAACGCTTTATCTAAACACTATAACTTTTACGCACCAATCATGATTGACAATGCAGAATCTGTTACAGACGTTCATAAAACAACATCTCAACAAATTCAATTAGAAGTAAGTAAAAAGGACAAAGCGTTAACTGTAGAAGTAATTTAATAAAAATAATGGAGGAATTAAAATGACAAATCAAAATCAAGTAGTAGAGAAATCAAGTACAACATATGAGGTTAATGGTGAAACGGTTAAGTTATCACCTTCAATCATCAAAAAATATTTAGTAAGAGGTAACAAAGAAGTAAATGATCAAGAAATCATGATGTTCTTATCACTTTGCAAGTATCAAAAATTAAACCCGTTCTTAAATGAGGCATACATCGTTAAGTTTGGTGGAGATGCTCAAATAATTGTCGGTAAAGAGGCATTTATGAAACGTGCAGAGTCTAACGCTAAATACAAAGGTATTGCAGCAGGAATCATTGTAGAACGCAACAACGAGTTACACGAAATCGAAGGTGCTGTAAAGCTTAAAAACGATGTTTTAATAGGTGGCTGGGCAAAGGTTTATCGAGAAGATAGAGAAATGCCAATCGTAGCTAAAGTATCACTTGAAGAATACGACAAAAAGCAATCTACATGGAAACAAATGCCATTAACAATGATTAGAAAAACAGCAATCGTGAACGCACTACGTGAAGCTTTTCCAGAAAATCTAGGTGCTATGTATACCGAAGAAGAAAGTATTCAACCAATCAATGTAAATGACGATGTTCAGCAAGAAATTAAGCAAAATGCCAATAAAACAGCAATTGATATTCCGAAAGAAGAACCTCAAAAAGTTGAAACACCAAAACAACAAGAAAAAGTAGAAGTTGAGCCTGCACAGTTTGAAGAAGTTAAAGAACCGAAACAAGCTAATCAATCAATATTCGATGAAGGACTATTTGGTAATGAAAATTAATTGTATAGGTAGTGGTTCCAATGGGAACTGCTACCACATTACAGACGGTGAAACTGAAGTATTACTTGAATGTGGGTTTAACTTCAAAAAGATACAACAAGCTTTAAATTACCAACTAAAAACCATTTCAGCATGTTTAATCAGTCATAGACACAATGATCATATCAAAGGATTAAAAGAACTATTGAATTACGGTATCAACTGTTATATCGGAGAAATCGAAAAAGACGAACTGATAGCAATAGATAAAAGATACGACAACTTTAGATTGAAAGGTATTCAACCGTTAGAATATTTCAAGATTGGCACGTTAACAATATTACCTTTTGATGTGCAGCATGACACAGGTCAGCCATTAGGTTATCTCATTCAGTCAGACAGTGGCGACAAGCTACTGTTTGCGACTGATACCTATTACATCAAATATACATTTACAGGACTCACTCATATGCTTATTGAATGTAATAACAGTATCGAAATATTAAATCAAAATGTAGAAAATGGCGTACTAAATTCATCTTTGAAAAAGCGAATTAGAAAAAGTCATTTCAGTTTAGAGAATGTAATTGATTTTCTAAATGACTGTGATTTATCGAGATTGAAAGAAACGTATTTAATTCATTTATCTGATAGTAATTCAGACGAAGTTTTGTTTAAGAAATCTATTCAGAAAGTTACTGGAAGACCAGTATATGTACTTTAAGAAAGGAGAATTAACATGGCAATATTCCGAGTTTATAAAGAAACAGGTAATTTTGTAACTGTTCATAAAAATTTCATTCACGACAATAAAATAAGCTGGAAAGCTAAAGGGATATTACTATATCTACTTAGTCGTCCAGATGATTGGCAAGTATATGAAACAGAATTAGTAAAACACACTAGTGATGGGCTTAGTAGTTTAAAAAGTGGCATCAAAGAACTTGAAGAAATTGGTTATATACGAAGAACAAGAAAACGTGATGATAAAGGAAGATTAAAGGAATATGAATATTCAGTATTTGAACATCCTACCCACATGCGATTATCCAATGTAGGTAAATCCAACGTAGGAAATTCCAACATAGGAAAAACCTACGTAGGAGAATCGAACACTACTAATAATAATAGTACTTATAATGACTCAACTAATATTGATAGTAATAAGAATAACAGTAGTAGTAAGCAGCAGTCGCCGTTTGACTTTTACCAAGTTAATGGGTTTGGAGTTCTTAAACCATATATATCTGACCAAATCGGATCATGGATAGATGACTTTGGAGAGAATGGAAATGAAATTGTTATCGAAGCAATGAAAGAGTCTTTAAACAACAATGTATACAAATGGAATTATGTGAATTCAATTTTGAAATCATGGTTCAACGATGGAATTAGATCAGTAGATGATATTTTAGCAAGAAATAATAAACGTAGTAAACAAGAAGAAATAGCTGATGAAGATAATCCATATCTTAAATATATGAATAGTTGAGGTGATTAAATGAATGGTCTATTCAATCCAAAGCTAGCGAATAAGTTAGAACAAAAAATGCAGCCTAAGTTATTAGAAGAAGGCAAGTGTGAGAAATGTGGTCGAGATTATGAGGAATATCAATTTAAAAATGGTTATACCTACAGACTAGGTTGTGACTGCGACATGATTGAACACGGTAAAGAGTTAACACGTAATTTCAAGCAACGTCAAAAACAGAAAGAAATAAATAGAATTTTAAGTTTTTCAAGTGAGAACGAAGAAACTAAAAACGCTACTTTCGAAACTTACATTCCAGAAAATCAAAACCAAGAAAAGGCAAAAGTAATCTGCGAAAGATATGCCAACTCATTTGATAAAGAAAATAAGCAGTCGCTTTTATTACAAGGTTCATTTGGATTAGGAAAATCACACTTAGCAATGTCGATTTTAAAAGAAGTGAAAGCTAAAAATTATTCAGTACTCTTTATTAATTTAACTGAATTGATTTCGAAGTTTAGATCTACTTTTGACAAAGATAGCGAGTATTCAGAAACAGATTTAGAAAGAGCAATAGGACAAGTTGATTTAATGGTTTTCGATGACTTCGGTATGAATGTTACAGACTATGGCATGTCAAAGCTATTTCAAATTGCTGAAAGTAGAGTTGGCAAGCACAACATCATAACAACTAATCTATCAGTCAAAGAACTAACGAAAACAAAAGACCAACAAAGATTATTTAGTCGGTTAATGTCTAACACCACTGGCATTACTTTGGAGGGCGACGATTACCGAATGAAAGGATTTAGAAGTCTAAAGTAATTAACAGGAGGAAATTAAATGATTCCAATAACAGTTGAAGACATTATGGAACGATTAAATTGTAGTGAGCAAAGGGCAAGATTATTTTTCAAATGGTATGGCGATAATCAAGAAAAAATACAACGAGAATTAGCCATACAAGAACACAAGCAAAGAACAACACCAGCAATCATAATTAATAAACCAATGGAGGTAGCAACAATATGATCAATAGAACAGTATTAGTAGGGCGATTAGTACGTGATCCAGAATACCGAACTACACCGAGTGGCGTTCAAGTAGCAACATTCACATTAGCAGTAAATCGTACTTTTACTAATCAACAAGGAGAACGTGAAGCAGATTACATCAATTGTGTTGTATTTAGAAAAACAGCAGAGAATGTAAACCAATATTTATCTAAAGGGAAATTAGCAGGCGTTGATGGAAGGTTACAAAGTAGAAGTTATGAAAACAAAGAAGGGCAAAAAGTATTTGTCACTGAAGTTGTTTGCGATAACGTTCAATTCCTAGAGCCAAAAGATAGTCAAAACGGCTCAAATTCATATCAAAATGGAACGAGTTATCAAAAGGGTAACAACTATACCCAAAATAATCAAAGCGTCCAACAGGGGCAAAATAAAGCGAAATACGACCAACAAAATAATCCGTTCAACAATGGCAGCGATTTTAATGATGACGATTTACCTTTTGACTAAATTTTAGGACATATCCTTTATTCGACGAGGTGCGAAATATGACAACAAAACCGATTTTTAGGCTATCAGATGCAGTTAAACAAAACTATAGGTTAAAACGTCCGTTAATTGACCAATTTCAGACGTTTATAGCAAGTATTAAGCAATCTGGACACTATATAAACGATACAGATGCTTTGCAGTGGTTTTTAAGAAAAAACGATGTATATGGCTTTATTTTATACATCGGCATGACCACTGAGAACGAAATTAGAGTAACGATGTCTGTTGAAAAGCAAAGACTTAAATCAAACAGAGTAAATTTGAACAAACTAAATGACCAAAATTAATGAGATAAGGAGTAGTTGAAAATGATTAATGAGTTAGCAATAAGATATAAACAACCATTTCATGAAGACAATATTATGATTGCAGAAAATCATAACGTACCAAAAGTTATTTATAGATCAAGAATATTAAACGGCTGGAATATTGACGAGGCGATACATGTATTTCCATCAAATGATGAACTTCAAAAGAATAATTTAAGAAGTGACGACCTTAAATTTACTGGTAGTCATATAGATAATTTGAATCGAATTTTAATACACGAAGAAGAAAAGAGACGACAAGTGTATAAAGAAAAATATGCAAAACCTAAACCATGGATTGAAAAATACCCACAAAAAACAGAATTTGGAGATTATGCTCAGCTACTTTTTCAAGAGTGTTGTGGGAGTTGGTCTAAATGATTACAAAAATTAGTGATGAAAATTCATGTTTTGAAGTTGGTAAAAATAATGTCGGTTATATCACTGAATGGAGAGTTGATGAAGATGTAGTCGATATCTTCAGAATAGCTGATGATAACCACAAATTAATAACATTTAAAGGATACGTTAACAAGCAATACCGAATTGAAAAACCAAAAGTTGCAGGTGTAAAAAAGCAACTAAGCATTTTTGACATTTAGGAGGAATTGGATATGAGAAATACATTAGGAGATTTAAATAACCATTTATTCGCTCAATTAGAAAGACTGAGTGATGAAGATATAAAAGGTGAAGAATTAAGAGAAGAAGTTAACCGATCTAAAGCTATTATGGGCATTGCCAAAAATATCATCGATAACGGAAGTTTAGTGTTAGAGAGTCAAAAATTTATTGATGAAAAATTCAATGATAATGGTAGCTTACCTAAGATGTTGGACGGTGGTAATAATGTCTAACAAATACACGGAAGAACAAACTCAATTTTTAAGGGATAACGTGAAAGGAACACCTTTTAAAACGCTAACTGAAATGTTTAATGAAAAATTTGGTACTAACAAAAGCGCTAGAACAATAAGTTCTTTTTGTGGAAGAAACAAATTAAGTAATGGTTTGAACACTCAATTTAAAAAAGGACATCAATCATGGAATAAAGGTGTTAAAGGAGTACATGCACCAGGTTCTGAAAAAGGTTGGTTTAAGAAAGGTAATGAACCTATAAACACTAGACCTATTGGAAGTACTTTAGTTGGAAAAGACGGATATCTACTAGTGAAAGTAAAAGATAAAGGTGCTCGTAAAGAAATGTGGAGACCAAAGCACGAACTGATTTGGGAAGAAGCAAACGGTCCAAAACCAGATAAACATGTCATTATCTTTGCAGACAGAAATAAAAGGAACTTTGATTTAAATAATTTAATACTTGTTAAGCGATCAGAACTATTGAAGTTAAATAAACAACATTTGATTTACGACAATCCAGAGTTAACGCAGGCTGGTTTAACTATCGTGAAAATACAAGAAAAACTACAAAAAGTCGAGGTATAACCTTATGGGACTACTTGATAAATATGTTCTATACAATTCAGAAGGCAAAAAGATGTTTACAGTGATACCTGGTAAAGAAATCAATACTTTGCTAGGTATGCCGCATACACCGTTTGTGAATCAAGAACATAAGTTGACAGGTAGTGAGTTAAGACAATTCAAAGCAGCACATGATTTGAAGTTAGAGAAAGAACTAAATGACCAATTAACAATATTTCATTTTTAAGGAGTGATGCTAAATGAACAACCATGTAAAAATACTTGAGTTGTTTGGTTTGGTGGCATAGGCGCACCTAGAAAAGCCATGTTAAATCTAGGCTATCCACACAAAGCTATTGATTATGTAGAAATAGATGAGAAATCAGTTAGAACATACAACGCACTATACGACCATTTACATCAACCACAATCAGTAGTCGGTTGGAATCTTAAACCAGACATATTGGTACATGGGAGTCCATGCCAAGACTTTAGTCGTGCTGGTACTAGATTAGGTGGTAATGATGAAGATAAAACACGTTCATCATTGATGTGGGAAACGATACGAATTATCGAAAACATGGGCGTTTGGAAACCTAAAGTTGTGATATGGGAAAACGTCAAAGGTGTGTTAGCAAAAGATATGATCCATAACTTTAAAAAGTATTTTGTTGAAATGGAACGACTAGGTTATACAAGCAATTATGAAGTGTTGGATAGTCGAGAGTTTGGCATACCACAAAAACGAGAACGCGTATTTGTTATCAGTATGTTAAATGGTCACTGGTTCGACTTCTCGACATTAAAAGGCAGACCAATGAGGAATGTGAGTGAGTTCTTAGAAACAGATGTTGATGATAAGTACACAATCAAATCACCATCAATGCTTAAAGCTATAAACAAGCGACAAGGTTTTGGTGGAGGGCTAAAACCAATTGAAGATTATAGCTGGACGATTACTACTAAACAAAATAGATGTCCTAACAGTGGCATAGTTCCAATCGGAAATGGTCAGTATCGATTACTAACCGAACTAGAGTGTTGGCGACTTATGGGCTTTGAAGATGAAGACTATTATAAGGTCGCTAATGAACATCCAACACGCAAGAATACGACAAATGGAACATTGTACAAGCAAGCTGGGAACAGTATTGTCGTGCAAGTGTTAGAGGCAATATTTAAAGAAGTGTTGAAAATCTTGAAAGAAGAAGTGAATGAACATGAAAAAGTTCAAGTATTGCAATGACGAGCAAATGGATCAAGCATTAAAACGTTATAAAAACGGTGGCAACAATAACAATATCTATGTCCAAGTGTTTGATACGGGACAAGTGGAAACCATTGAAGTATTTAAAGATGATATCGGCTTTGCAGTGTTTGATTCCGTTGAAGAAATGCACGAGTACTTTAGAACTACTGGAAAGCCTTATATAAAAGATTTAGTCGAAGGGAAACAAATGAATTTATTTTAGGAGGACTAAAACATGCCAACAATCAAATACACACGAGAAGACATAACTAAAATAGAGAATGAACGAGATAAATATAAACTACAACGTGATGAACTTATCAAAGACTTATCAAACTATCGCAGAGTGTTAAAAGTGTTTGCTAGATTAATCAAAAATAAATTAGATATCAACGCTAGTGATAGATATATTCAGTATCAGCATATGTTAGATGATATCGGTATCAATACTGATGAATTGGAGGCTGATTAACATGCCGAAGAAAGACTATGAAAACATGTGGCATAAGTTAAAGTCCGATGTTGAACGTAACATCATATCAGTTTACCCAGAAGTTAACGAACATGTGCCAGATTATCGAGCAGGGCAGTTTGATGTGTTAGAAAATCTAGGCGCACAGATTGACGAGTTAGAAGGCAATCATGATATTCAAAATATTATTGATGACATGAATAGGAGTGAGTGACTATGGCGTATGAGTTTAAGGATACAATAGTAGCCGAATTGACAAGCTTAGGCATGCAGTATAATAGCAACGCTCATTATGAAATGGCAGACGAACTTGAAGAAGTTTATATCAAAGCAAAAGCTTGGGATAAATACCTCGATAGTACTGTCAGACAAGAAGCAATAGACGAATTTGGGGAAGGCGACTCAAGAGTTGAATTCGCAGTAGAACTTACTGAAAGATTATATTGGGAGGAATAAATATATAAGAATTACCAACTGAAGATAGATCAACAGTTGATAATAGAAATAAAAAATTTCTGATATAAAAGCATCTATTTATTCTTTGAATGATAATTTTTGTAGTTATGTTCTTGAATTAAATTTTTAATATTATTGATAAGCATATTAGACAATGTTTTCATATCTTCATTACTTAAATCTTCATGACGTTGATAGGGGTGTGCTCCATCGTTACCTACCCATGCAATTAAGTCGGCAAGCCAATCGCTATCTGGCAAATTGAGAAGTTTAATTCTAGCAGGGAATGATTCTTTCTGTAATGAAGTAGTGCTTTTGTCTTCAAAGTTTATTAAATAATCCCAAACTAGTTGTTCAATAGCTTTACGATAACCTAATTTTAATAAATCTTCTAGATTTTGTTTCTCTGCCATTTTAAGTTGGCTATGTAACTTTATGAATTGGGGAGAACATGAAATTATTTCAGAAGACAAATCAACATTCTCATAGCTATATTCAGGTTGTATTTTATCAGCGTTATGAGTAGATACACCAGCTCTGTGTGAAGTAAGATTGTTCAATTCATATAATTGCAAAAAGTGTTGTTTACATTTATTACACTCTAAAATAATTGAAAAACTACGGTTATTATCTTCAATTCCAGAACAATTTAAATATTTTGGAGATTGAGCTAATTCGCAATAAGGACATTTTTCAGGCAAATTGATATTTACGAAGATTGAGTCATTGATGGACACGTTATTTAGAGTTTTGAAAACTTTTATTGTTAAGTCTGACATATTATTACCTCGCTTTCCTTGATTATCTCTTATTATACAAAATTTAAATATTGAAAGGATAGATGAATTTGAAACAATTAATAAAACAAGTAGAACAATGGTCAATTGATAAAGGGTTAGATAAAGGTAACAGTTTTACACAATACGCTAAATCTTCAGAAGAAATGGGAGAAGTTGCAGCAGCACTTTGTAGGAATGATATAGATAAACTTAGAGACGGTATAGGAGACGTTATCGTAACTTTAGTGATATTAGCACAACAAAATAATATGACGTTGCAGGAGTGCTTAGAACAGGCTTATGGAGAGATTAAAGATAGAACTGGAGTAATGAGTGAAGACGGATCGTTCATCAAATCAGAAGACTTATAAGGATAAGGGTGGCGAAAGTCACCCAGATATTGTAGAACGCATTAAGCAGATACTTAATAAGGAGGATACACAATGAAACTACTAATCACATTATTACTAAGCACAATCACATTATTCATATATGTTAAGCGTTCATACAAGTACTCTACTATACTAGACACAGTCGAACCACCGATTGATTATGAATCAGATAAGTATAAAGAGGCAGAAACGTGGTTTAGTGGAGTTGGTAGACATTGATATTAGGAATAATATTATTCGCAGTAATAGTCATTGCACTAATTATAAATGCAGTTAAGGAGTGAGAATATGGAAAAGACTAATGCAGAAATCATCCAAAATTTTAATAACTTAGAAGAATTAACAACGTGGCTTATTGAACAGCACGAAGACAACATGAAAACTATCCAATGGGAATTTTACGGTGGAAGAAATTACGAGAAAAATCTAAAAAAAGACGAGGAAGAAATAAAGGCACTTCATATGAAATTTAACGATTTGACGAATTAACATTATGAATTTTTAATCCCGCTAAATATAATTACACTAAATTATGAAAATAAGGTATATTGTTGTAAATAAACATTTGAAAGTAGGGTTAAAATGTTTGAGTTTATGATGTTGATTTCAATTTTAAGTATATCGATAATACTTATATTTACACTTTTGCATAATAATATAAGTAAAAAGACTATAAGGATGTTATTCATCCTTATAACTATAGTCTTGCTATATTTTATATATACTTTAATCACAATTTAAATAGGGGACAAAGATTTTCTATACATCAATAAGAAAAGGAGTGATCAATTGAATAGAAAACAAGCTAATCGAGGTAAGTGGTTTGAAACAGTAATAGGCAATATTAATCGCGTTTACAAACAAAAGAATATAGCAATAATCGATAAAGTAGCAACACCGATAAGTTATAACACAAGGACAGGTAAAGCACGTTATCAAGAAAAGAGTACAGTTGATTTTGTAGGCTGTAATAACAAAGGTAAGTACATAGCCTTTGATACGAAAGAAGTTAAAATTAAGAATTTACCTTTGAAAAATGTGAGTGATCATCAAGTTAAGTATTTGACCGATACTAAACGAATGGGTGCTGATGCTTTTCTATTAGTACTATTTAGATTTAACGACACATGTTTCAAGTTAGACATTGACCGGTTTAATAATTTTAAGAAACAACATGACCGTAAAAGTATTCCGTACGAATGGTTTAATGAAAATGCTGAATTAGTTAGGAGTGGTAATGGCGTAATTTTTGACTATTTAACCGATGTTGACCACATCGAAAACTAAACCAATCGGAGGAATTGAACACATGACTTATTCGACTAAATCCAAGTTATACAAAATAGAATCAAGAAAGAAAGCACTTGAATTAATTCATAATTATCACAGTAATTCTAATCAGTTAATAAAATATATTGAAGAGTACGGAGAAATGATAAAAGGCGCAAACATATCGCAATATGGAATTGAAGCTACTTTATCTAAAAGTAATGAAGTAAATACTACACCTTTTCTTTATGAGATAGAACGTAGAATGAAAAAAGATAGAATGTGTGAGAAATTAGGACTTAAATTAAGACCTGTACAAATGGCAAAGCAATTTATGAATGACGAAACTGAAGAGTTGGTATTAGAGTTAAGAATGGACGGTAAGTCGTTAAAACGTATACATGAAATTACAGGCGTTAACAAACGTGATCAATATAAAATATTCGATAAAATAGCAGATGATATTGTGAAATATAATTGAGTGTTCCAATGATACCATTTGCACCAATTGATACCGTTTGACACGATATTTTGTGAAAGTAAAAATAAGTTGTAAACTGTGGGTAGGAATAGGACGGCTCCTTACAATCAGACAAACTGGTTAAGTTTGGTCGTTGCTCTACACAGCCTTACGGCTATTATCCATATCCCTTCTATAATTATTAAAATTTTACCTGGCTATACTATTAACAATTTAGTATTATTAAGATAATAATTATTAGGTGTGATATTAATGAGTTTTTTACTTAATCCATATGTTTCTGCCTTCTTGTCTACTTTATTTGTGTCCACGATATTTTATTTAATAAAAAACGTAATCGCAATATACAGAAATAAAGCTAGTATAAAGAAAGCTGAACTAAAAATTATAGATTTATCATTAAGATATATTTATGCGCACAATAAATTTAGTTTAGATACATTAAATAGTATAATTTATGGTGTCTCAGTTAAAGAGAAAGTTAAAATAGAAAAATTAAGGAAACCAAATGATTTTCTTTCATGGATTATTGTGAAAATTATAGATGACTTTGTTTTGGATAATAATCAAAAAGATGAAAACATAGATAATATTATTAGCATAATAAATAAGACTTCATTTACGAAAGATATTAAACCTGATAGTCAAAAAGCTTTAAATAAAAGAAAGCGTTTAATTACAATATTAATTGTTGCTATAAGCTTTTCTTATCTATATTTAGGAATGATTTATCTATTAACTAGCCCAGAATTTAATGAACAGAGCATATTTGTTCGAGATGATGATTCAATTTTAATATTCTTTATGATTTCTGGTTTATTTGTTACTATTATGTCTTTTTTGGTAACAATAATAAGATATATAAAAAAAAGCACTCACTAACGGTACTGCACCCCTAAAGTTAGAGTAAAAAAACTAACTTTAGGGGTGTTTTAATATGACAAAATATAGTGATGAATTTAAGTTGAAAGTTG
>NZ_JAJNIR010000039.1:0-25706 GCF_022385935.1 Mammaliicoccus sp. J-M41
TGATTCGAAGACTACAGGCTGAGAACATGCCCGCGGAAAGCATGCGCATAAAAAAATGCCGGCAAAGTCTAAGACTTTGTCGACACTCTGAGGAGATGCGAACGCATCTCCTTTTTTCATATTCCCTTTATCGAGTTCTTTCTTTACTTGTCATATATTTATGATACATCTTTTTTATTTAATAATTCTTTAATACGTTCTAAGACATCTAAATCTTTTCGTTTTATTTCTTTATTTTCCATGTAAAACTACCCCTTTATATGTTATTTCACCAATCAAAATTACTAGAAACAACATGTGTTAAACATTTAAGGAAATATGAAATATTGACTTTTCTCGATTTAATTATATCAACGTTGATAAGATAATATCATTTATCTCTTTTCTATTGTTGCGTGATGTAGTTCTCCGTCCAATATGGCTGTAATTCTTCGCCGATATCAACACCTACACCTAATTCTTTATAATCTTTATTTAAAATGTTTTTTCTATGTCCAAGTGAATTCATAAGACCATGATGTGCATATATACTACTGATTTGACCATAAGCCAAGTTTTCCCCAGCAGTAACATAATTAAAACCATCTCGATCTAATCTATCAAATGGAGACATACCTTGTTTGTTATTATGATCAAAATAATCGTTATTCACCATGTCTTGGCTATGCTTTCTTGCAGTTTCACTAACACGCTCATTATAAGCTAATGTAGGTAAACCAAACTGTACACGTTCAGCATTTACAAGATCAAAGTTTTGTAATTCTAAAGCTTTTTTGTATTCATCAGAAGCTGCATGATACTGATTCGTTCGTTTATCTTCAGTTGATGATGCAATCTGCATGATACCTTTAATTTGATTATTTTCATGTTTATCATAAAACACGGTTGTATAGATGTTATCAAATTTGAAAACATCATAATCTTCATCATTTTGTATGAGTTTCACTTTGTCTTTTTCTATTGCTTTTTCAGGTTCTCCAAGTATAGAACGAACTTTATCTTTGTTCATTTTACTTGTAATACCTTTTTTAGAAGTTATAAGGTCTTGGTTCGTATATAAACCAGTTACTTTGTCATGATCATAACTTACCATTACAAATTCATGATAGTCGTTATGATACACATGCCATTTCTCGTTATATTCATTAGCAGTTATACGCTTAGGTTTACCAAGTTTCTTTTCTACTTCGCTCTTTGTTTGATTGATTTGAATATTATTAATCGCAAATTCTTGGTCATCTGGTGTCTTCAGTTCAACTTTCTTAGCTGTTTCTTCGTGTTGTAATCCTTGTTGAACATTCAATACTTTTTGCCCAATTTGTCTAGACAAATCTGATTCTGGGACTGGCTTGATAAGTGTTAAGCATAATAGCAACATAAATAAAAAGAATACTTTTCTCAAGTCGTCACCTCACTTGTTTTAGCCGCGATCACTATCACCATTAAATATTGAATTACGAACAATTACATAGTCTACTTTTGTAATAGAATGTAGATCTTTTCCACCTGCATAAGAAATAGAACTTTGTAAATCTTGTTCGATTTCAATTAACGTATCTTTTAGAGAGCCTTTATGTTCAACAAACATCTTTTTACCCTCTACATTTTTACGTTCACCTTTTTGAAATTCAGATGCACTACCGAAATACTCTTTATATAGTTTACCTTCTAATTCAACTGTTTCACCTGGAGATTCTTCATGTGCAGCAAATAATGAACCAACCATTACCATACTTGCACCGAATCTAATAGATTTAGCAATATCACCGTTCGTTCTAATACCACCGTCAGCGATCATTGGTTTTCTAGCAGCTTTGCTACAAGCGTTAATTGCAGCTAATTGCCATCCACCAGTACCAAATCCAGTTTTAATTTTAGTAATACATACTCTACCTGGTCCGATACCAACTTTTGTTGCGTCAGCACCCGCATTTTCAAGTTCACGAACACCCTCAGGCGTACCAACATTACCTGCAATTACAAATGTTTCAGGAATATGTTGTTTAATATGTTTAATCATTCTTATAACTTGCTCAGAGTGACCGTGTGCAATATCTATTGTTATATATTCAGGAACAAGCCCTTCATTAGAAAGTTGTTCTATAAAAGTATATTCATTGTCTTTAACACCTACAGAAATTGAGGCGAAGAAGTTTTGGCTTTGCATTTTTTTGATAAATGGAATACGTCCTTCTTCATCAAAACGATGCATGATATAAAAATAATCATTACTAGCAAACCATTCAGCTAGTTCTTCATTCATGACTGTTTGCATATTTGCAGGTACTACTGGTAATTTAAATGTCTTTGGACCAAATTTTACAGTAGTATCACATTCAGAACGGCTTTCTACTATACATTTATTTGGTATTAACTGTACATCTTCATAATCAAAAATTTTCATATCAATAACCTCTTTCACAACTATTAATAATAATCCATTAGTTACTATACATGGTTAAGTAGTAAAAGTAAACGAAATAATACTATAAATGTTATTTATTTAGAGCTTTATCAAGAGTTTTGATATTTTCTTCCATTAAAGACTGATATGAAATATTTTTTTGTTTGGCTTCATCTTTAGTTAATACTTCTAAATTATGAAATTTTAGCGGTTTACTTTTCGTATCTTTCTTTATAATATCTGTCATTTTTGAACTAACATTTTGCTCATATAAAATATATGGTGATTTCGAGTTGTTAATATCTTTAATAATTTCTAGAATTTCTTTTTGAGTTGGTTCTTCATTATTCATGCCTGTGACACCTTTTTGTTTAAAGTGATATCTGTTAGCTAAATACCCTAGAGAATCATGAGAAATAAATACAGTATCTCTTTTTGTATCTTTCGTAACGTTTTGTAAACTTTCATCAATCTCGTTTATATCTTTAATGAGATTTTGATAATTTTTTTGATAATATTCTTTATGATCAGGATCCTTTTGTACGAGTTTATCTTTAATAGATTTAGCCGCTTCTTTATTAACAATTGGATCCAACCAAATATGTGGATCGTTAGCACTTTCTTCGTCTTCGTGCTCATGTTCATGCTCTTCTTCTTCACCATGTTCATGATGATGTTCTAAAATATGACTTTCTTTCAAATTAGCAACCGCTTCTAATTTGTGATCATCACTTTTAATAGTAGAACTAATTTTTTTAGCTACTGGATCTAATTCATTTGAAGAATATATAAACAAATCACTTTTAGCAATATTAAGCATTTCTTTTTGTGTTGGTTCATAATTATGTAAATCCGTGCCGCTCGGGTAAATAGAATTTGCATCTACATATTTTCCACCAATTTGTTTAGCAAAGCTTTCATAAGGAAAGTTAGTTGCATAAATTTTGATTTTGTCATTTGATGATGTTTGGTTGTTACAACCTGAAAGTATAAGTGCCATCGTTAATAAAGCACCAACTATAATATATATTTTTTTCATATTTTAACTCCTACGTTATTATTTGTTTTAATTATAACAATATACGCTTTTACACATCATATCGCAATTATATAATACACATATTTTTGCATTGAAAACTCATTTATATTATGCTAAAATTATAAAACGTAACGATTACTGAATAGAAAGGCTGATGAACATGCGTGTCAATATCACGTTAGCATGTACTGAATGTGGCGACAGAAATTATATTACAACTAAAAACAAACGTACAAATCCTGAACGTATTGAAATGAAAAAATACTGTCCAAGATTAGGTCGTCACACTTTACACCGCGAAACTAAATAATTTCTTATTCTATAAGAAAATATACGACAAAGAAGTCAATTCATACATTTGAAATGACTTCTATTTTTATATACTGTTACTTTATGGCTTTAAAGCATTTATGTGTTAAAAGTTTTTGTTGCTTATTTACTGAAATACTAATAAAATAATATGTATATTTTATTTACAGATAAATTGTACAATTAGAAAGCAAGGTGAATTATATGGAAGAAATGAAACGAGGATTAAAGACTAGGCACATATCAATGATCGCCATTGGTGGTTCGATTGGTACTGGTTTATTTATGGCCAGTGGTGCAGTCATCACTCAAGCAGGACCTGGCGGCGCACTTATAGCTTATTCAATCATTGGTGTTATGCTCTACTTTTTAATGACAGCTATAGGTGAACTTGCAACATTTTATCCAGTTTCTGGTTCATTTAGTGCTTACTCAAGTAGATTTATTGATCCATCAGCAGGATTTACTGTTGGTTGGCTATATTGGGTAATTTGGGCACTGGTAACAAGCGTGGATATATTAACTGCAGCAAAAATTATTACATACTGGGATATATTCCAAAATATTAACCCGTTTGTATGGAGCATTATTTTCTTAGTTATTCTATTCTTACTCAATGCATTTACTGTTAAAGCATTTGGTGAAGCTGAATATTGGTTAAGTTTTATTAAAGTCGCAACTATTATAATCTTCTTAATAGTTGGTGTACTTGTGATATTTGGAATCTTAGGCGGTAATGAACCACTTGGACTATCAAACTTCACTTATAAAGAAGCACCATTCGTAAATGGTATTTCTGGTTTCTTAGGTGTACTACTTGTTGCTGGATTTAGCTTCGGTGGTACAGAAGTAGTAGCCGTAACAGCTGGTGAATCTGAAAATCCTAAAGAATCCATGCCAAAAGCAATTAGACAAGTATTCTGGAGAATTTTATTATTTTATATTTTAGCAATCGCTGTGATTGCAGCAATTATTCCATATACTGATCCATTGTTATTAAATAAATCAAACACTGTAACACAAAGTCCGTTTACAATCGTATTTGATAGAGTTGGTATAGCATTCGCTGCTTCAATAATTAATGCAGTTATTTTAACAGCACTCATTTCAGCTGGTAACTCAGGCTTATATGCTACAAGTAGATTACTTTACTCACTTGCACAACATAAGCAAGCACCTAAGTTTATCAATAACTTAAATAGAAACAATATGCCATTCGTTTCATTATGTGTCACAATCGTATTAATATTCGTTTCTATCGTATATGCAACGATTAATGCAGATGGTTATTATAGATTATTGAATATGTTAGGCGCACTTGTTACTTTAGTTTGGTTAATGAGTATAATCAGTCATATCCGATTAAGAATGGCCATTAAGAAACAAGGCAAATCAGCAACAGATACACTTGAATATAAAGCACCTTTATATCCATTAGGTCCAATTATCGTAATCGCTGTTATAGCATTCTTATTAATCGGTCAATCATTTGATAGCATTATGACATTGAACTTCCCAGTATTAATCGAATCATTCTTACCGATTATATTAGGTTTCGTAGTATACTTTATTCATAAATTCACAACGAAATCAAAAATTATCAAACTAGAAGACATTGATTTAACAAAACACCAATATAAGAAATAATTTTTAAAAGCGCCACTCAAGTAGATTGAGTGGCGTTATTTATATTTTTTTATAAAATTATCAATAGCTTCTACTAACTCATCTAATGCAGGTTGTTCTACAGGATAGTGACCTCCATTTTGTAAATCTATAATCTCGTGTTCGACTTTTTTTAATTCGGATAAAAATGGAACACTCAAATATTTTGGTGTCCATCGGTCTAAGCTTGGTTGTGTTAATAACACGGGACAAGTATCGAACATTTCAGGTTCCACTTCTGGTTTATAATTACCATATGAATCTAAGAAAGTCATTGTTGCTAAATTTCCCGCAGACGACTTATCATCTAACATTATTTTTAGTATTGTATCATTGTTAACTAAAGTGTACATCTTAGAAGCTATTTTCATAGGAATTCTTATAAATCCAAGACCGATTTTTCTCATTAATCCTGCAGCTGGGATACCTATCCTGCTCATTAAAATATCATGAGCAGTCGCATCTCTTATCATTTGTTTACGCTGATCTAAAAATGTCATACCAATAATACCCTTAACTTTTTTATTTTTGGCAGCAACATGAAATGTTTCCATACCACCAGCACTTAACCCATATAAAAAGATAGGGCGTGTATCTTTTTTACTTTCTTCATCTATATAATCAGAAGCTAAATTTACCCAATCATCATAAGTGACAATCTCTCCCTTTTTAACCTGGGTCATGCCATATGTTGGCATATCAATTGCTATTGTCTCATAATTTTTCTTTGCTAATGGCCCTCCTGCTATTAAAGACAGTTGTCTACCATTAGTGCCAACACCATGTAATAAAATTATTTTGACATCTGCGTTTTCATTTCTAAACGTGTCCAAATGTACATGATGTCCTTTCCAATCCCACCACTCTTCATTCGGCTCATATTCTTCTGTAAAATGAAATTTTTCAGGTAATTTAGATTCAATTTTTTTCCATGCAATTTGATGTTTATAATTCATAATTATTCACTCTTTTTAAAATTATTAAATTTAACGTCTTTTAGTAAAGGAAATTATCCCATTTTTCTTAAAACTTATCCATAAAGCTCTCCATATATTCAATTTAAGATTAGGATTTTTCCATGTGCCATTAAATAAAATTGAGCCTCATACCAACTAAGTTCTATCATTGACCCTAATTTTTTATCTATAAATTTAACGTTAGTTGTAATTCTTGGTAAGTCCGGTGTTATATATGTCCCATTTATTATTTGGTTTGGTAAATCAGGATTAATTACTAAAGGTTTAGCAATACCTACCATATCAATCGAACCACTATTAATTGCAGCCTCCATACCCTCAGCCGATCGAAAACCACCAGTTACAACAATTGGTGTATTCACTAATTTTCTCGCTTTATCTGCATAATCTAAAAAATAAGCTTCACGTTTTTTGGTACTCTCACGGATATTACTTCCTTCAAACATAACAGGATTTTCATAATTACCCCCTGAAATTTCGATTAAATCAATTCCAGCTTTATCGATAGCTTTTAGAACTTTCATTGAGTCTTCTTCTGTAAACCCACCACGTTGAAAATCTGCAGAATTTAACTTAACAGCAATAGGAAATTGTTCACCTGTACGACGTCTTATTTCATGATAAACTTCCATTAAAAAACGCATACGATTTTCAAGGCTACCTCCCCATGCATCATTTCGTTTGTTGTGGTAAGGTGATAAAAATTGATTAATAAGATAACCATGTGCGGCATGAATTTGTACACCAGTAAAGCCTGCTTTTTTTGCAATATATGCTGTGTTTCCAAAACGCTTTATAATTTCTAAAATTTCATCATGCTTTAATGCGCGTGGGTGATTAAAAACATTCGACAAATTTCCTCCTACAGGAATTGAACTAGGGGCTACTGGTTCTTTAGATAAATTTTTAGGTGACTGTTTACCTGGATGATTAATCTGCATCCACAAATGATTATTGTTTTGAGTTCCCACTTTTGCACAATTTTTCAACAAAGTTATATCTCTTTCATCTTCTATAACAATGTTTCCTGGTTCGCCTAATGCATTACGATCTACCATAACGTTACCGGTCATCAGTATGCCCGATCCACCATTAGACCAACGACTGTATAAATTCACTATATTTTTTGTTGGACTATTGTATCGATTACCTAATGTTTCACTCATTGATGCTTTATAAAAACGATTTTTAGACATAAAATTTTTCGTTTCTAATTTTGTTTCTAGTTTTTTTCATCATATTAAAACTCACTTTCCTTTTTTGGAATATGATAACTCTCAATATATTGATTCATATGATTAATCATTACTTGTAATGATTTAATACTAGTATTTTCAGGGTTAATATAATAAAAATTTTTTGTACCTATTTTTTCTACAGTTACAATATTGGCTTCTTTTAAGATTTTTAAATGATACGATACTGAGGGGCGAGATAAGTGGGTTTTCTTAGTAATTTCTCCGACTCGCATCCCTTCATTACATCCTACTTCAATCAGAGCTAACACAATTGATTGACGTGTTTCATCACCAATTGCTACAAGTATGCTCTGGCATTCTTGAAACTCATCCGCTAATTTCTTTAACTCTTCAGTATTTTTCAAGATTTTCCTCCCATCTGTTTAATAAATTAAACGATTGAATGTTTACACTTTAACATAATAATGCTCTGAAATTTCATTGAGAAAGAAAGTCTAGACCAATGCGAATTATATTACTATGACCGTCCTTAGTTACAATTCCACCGACTTTTGTTACTATGGCTCCCCTTAGTTACAATTCCACCGACTTTTGTTACTATGACGCCCCTTAGTTACACTTTCACCGACTTTTGTAACGATAAACCCCTACTCAAAATATCATTACCTTAATCCCGTACTCAATAGTTCAAAACGTTTATAAAAATTTGCTAACTATAATCTACTTTTTCATATTGCAATATATATAGTATAATAAATATTAATGATAATTTTAGAATAAAGAAGGTGTAAATATGACAGGTCAAACTAATTTATTTGATGATGTTATGGAACAAGATGAACGTTTTGTCATTGTTGTTCAAAGTATTTATGACACACATGCTCAACTCGTTAAGAAAACACTTAGAGAATATACAAGTTTAACTCGGGAACAGATGCAATCATTATTTAATCATCTTAAAGATTTATATTTAAATGAACCATTCGAAGAGAATCAAGCATTTTTTGATATTACTGTTTATACGAACCAAGACTATGCAGCGGACCAAATTTATGCGCATATTAAGAGAAAGAAATTCAGCCATGAATGGACGCATACAAGTAAATAAAGGAGTAATCACATGTCCCAAGTAAGTAAAGTTTTTCCTTTAGATAATGAACAGCAAGTTGAAGTAAAAGTTAAAGAAAATAGATTTGATTTTGAAATAGATGAAATGCTCGCAATTACACAAGAAGAACATTCAGAATTTCCATTTATACCTGTATCTCCTTGTTTAGGATATTCTAGAGGGTTATATCCAGAGCATCCTTTACTCGTTGGTTTATTGTTAGGATTCTTATACCATGAGTCTTTAACAGGCGAAACGGATGAACGCATTCAAACAATTGCTAAAGCTATTAATAGCAAAAATCGCAGTAAAATGATTCAAGCTTTAAATATGGTTGAATCGAATAAACTTGGTCACTATCCACCAACGAGATTTCTAGGTTTAAGTGAACGTGCTGTCAATTTAGGACAATCGATTTTTAGTTTATTTGATGATGATGTGATGTTCTTAGCTTCTACACGAGATAAGATTATTTCTCATCCACCATTATTAGACCATAGCGATATTGTTGACCCTCAAGAACGTTTATTTTTCTATACGAAAGATAAAGACTTCTTTGATAATGATGAACGTGTCGCAATCATTGATAATCATTTATTAAATGGTAATTCTGTACTAAATCTCATTAAAAAGATTTATGATAAATGTCCTGAAAGAGAAACATTTACTGTATTAACACCTATTGATTTAAGATCTCAAAGTGTTAGAGAAGCATTTTCAAGTTTGGAAAAATCTTTAAATATTAAAATCAATATCATTTCACTCATGTCATTTGATGTAGAAATCACAGATATTGAGCATGAAACGAAAGATTTAATTCAAAATGAACTACTAGATAATCAAAAACATGAGACGAAAGTTCAATATTACTCTTTAAGAAATGTCATCAATGATCATTTCATTGTAAAAGCTCAAAATATGCTGCGTGATGGTACGATTCACGATAATCCATACTTTATTTCAACAGGTAGATTTACTTTAAATGGTAAAGAACAACAAGTATCTGAAGACCTGTTTCAACGTATGGGAGAATTATTGAATGACTTTTTAGATGATTCACCTAAATTCGTCATTGGTATAGGAGAATTCATGTACGTTCCACTTCAAATTGCTCGTTATTTACCTGGTAAAGAAATACGTGTACAAGGTACAACACGCTTTAATTTCGATTCTAGTACATTAAGACATTCAAATAAAAAGATTAGTTTCATGTCGCCTTTAGAAAGAACAATCACACATTATTTATATAATTTAGAGATTGATCAATACGAACAAATCATCGTATTTGTTGAAAGACTAAGACACAAAACTGAAATAGATGATATTGTACAACAATTAAAAATACTTGGGGCAAAATCAATTCTCGTAATTGAAATGACTTCAATTGCATTTAATGAAGATCGTCACGAATAATAAAAAGCAACTCAAATCTTAAATTTCTTAAGGTTTGAGCTGCTTTATTTTTATGCTTTTAATATTTTTTCTAGCGCTGTTACGATACCATCATGGTCATGGTCGTCTGTAACGACATCTGCAATACCTTTAATCGTATCGTTCGCATTTCCCATAGCAACACCAACTGCTGCTCTTTCTAACATATCAGAATCATTTAAACTATCACCAAAAGCTATCACTTCTGAGAAATCCGCTTCAATTTGATCAAACAACCTTTGCAACGATTTCCCTTTAGATACTTCTCTATTCATAAATTCTAAAAAGTACGGTTTACTTATAGTTGACGATACATGGTCATTAAATTTGCCATTCAACGCCTGATTTGCGCTTGCAATGTTTTCCTCGAAATCGACACCCATAATTTTTGGAACGTCACCTGTTATAGCTTCTTTAATATCATTAACTTTATTCATTGGAAGTCCAGTCAATTCACTTTCAATGTTCATATAATCATGTGTTGTATCATGAATTATTTGGTCATTTAAATACGTTAAATAAAAGAAATGATGACTTCTACAATAATCAATAATATCGTGAGCATCTTTTTGACTAATTGTTTGATTAAATACGATACTTTGATCTTCTGCCTTGATAACAAAAGCACCATTATAACTTACGATATAGCCACCATAGCTTTTTAAATCAAGTGCTTCTGCATGTTTAATCATACCTGCAGTTGGGCGCCCTGAAGCGAGTATTAACTTCATGCCTTCTTTTTGTTTTTCCATTAAGTATTGATATGTCACTTCACTTATTTCATTCTTTGAAGTTAAAAGTGTATCATCCATATCCATTACGATGTATTTATATGTCATGTTTATCTCCTTAAATATAATAATGCTTATATTCTATCATACATAGAATATAAGCATCTCATTTTAATTATAAGTTTATAATTTTTTGGCTAATACCATATCGATTAATGGTTACCAATTCTGATTCGCAATCTTCAAATTCGTCTTGTAAGTCTCTCACAAGCTTACCACTCAATTCTTTTTTGACAAGCGTTAATACAGTTGGACCAGCACCACTAATGACTGTCGCATACGCACCATGTTCTAAAGCTAATGCTTTAATATGTTCAAAATCAGGGATCAAATGTTGACGATAAGGTTCATGAAAACCATCTTTCATCATCATTTTTCCAGCTAATTCATAATTATGTTGAATCAACGCACTAATCATTGTATTGCTAATCGCACTATATTTAACGGCATCTTTTAAAGATAATGTTTCTGGTAATACTTTACGTGCTTTCTCTGTTGATAGCTCATAAGCTGGTATTGTAGCAATTACATCGACTTTTGGTATATCAATATATGAGACATCCGTATGTTTAGCTTCTGGATCATATACGCCTAAGACTAAACCTCCATAAATTGTTGGTGCAACATTATCTGGATGTCCCTCAATTTCAGTTGCAAGTTGTAGCAACTCATATTTAGACAGCTTTAAATTTGCAAAATAATTAGCAAGAAATAAACCTGTTACGAGCGCAGATGCTGAACTACCTAACCCTCTCGCAAGTGGAATATCGCTATACATTTTTAAATTTAATGCAGGCATTTCTTTAGAAAATTTCTCTGTAGCAGTTTGTGCAATTTTAGTAATATAATGGTCTTCATTATCAGGTAAACCTTGAAGATGAGGTCCAATATGCTCAAAATGCCATTTACCATCTTCGGAAAGATGTGCTTCTACTTCTAAATATTTATCTAGAGCCATTCCGATTGAGTCGAAACCAACCCCAAGGTTAGCAGTTGAGGCTGGTACTTTAAGCTTTAATTTCTTCATTGTAAAGCACGCTCAATATAATCAATAATTGCTTGTTCGTCATTTTCTAAAGGTGTAATTGGCGAATCAAGTAAATCGATCGCAGTATCAGGATCTTTCAATCCATTACCTGTTAAAATTGCGACAACAGTTTGATTTGGCTCTAATTTACCTTGTTCATGCAATTTCAACAAACCTGCAATTGAAGCGTTACTCGCTGGCTCACTGAAGACGCCCTCTTTACTTGTCATAAGTTTGTATGCTTTAAGGATTTCTTCATCTGTCACACTATCAATTAATCCGTTTGACTCATCACGTGCTGCTTCAGCTAATTTCCAACTTGCAGGATTTCCAATTCTAATTGCAGTCGCTACTGTCTCTGGATTTGTGACAACTTTACCTTGTACGATTGGAGACGCACCTTCCGCCTGGAAACCACACATAACAGGTAAACCTGATTGATTTAATTGATGATATTCTTTGAAACCTTTCCAATATGCTGTGATATTTCCAGCATTTCCTACTGGTATCGCAAATAAGTCTGGCGCTTTACCATCTAATTGTTCAACAATTTCAAACGCACCCGTCTTCTGACCTTCAATTCTATAAGGGTTTACAGAGTTTACAAGTGCTATTTCACCTTTTTCTGCTACTTTTTTAACGATATTTAATGCTTCATCAAAATTCCCTTTAATTGATACAATTTCAGCACCGTACATAACTGCTTGTGCTAATTTACCAAGTGCTATTTTACCTTCAGGAATAACAACAATAGCTTTTAAACCTGCTCTTGCAGCATAAGCGGCAGCTGAAGCTGATGTATTACCAGTAGAAGCACATATTACAATCTTTTTACCTTCTTCTTTCGCTTTTGCGACTGCCATTACCATACCTCTATCTTTAAAAGAACCTGTAGGGTTAAGACCTTCAAATTTAGCAAATAAATTAATGTTCAATTTATCTGATAAATAAGGTAAATGAATTAATGGTGTATTACCTTCATTTAAAGTCAGTTGAGGTGTTCCTTCGTTTACTGGTAAATATTCTTTATAATTATGAATTAATCCTTGCCATCTGCCCATACTAATTATCTCCTTCAATTGGATAATATTTCAAAATATTAATGCCATTTTCTTTTAATTGATCAACTGGTAATTCATCAATACCTCTGATGACAATACCATACGTATTTTCAGTACGTTGTTCTACTTTAACACTTCTATGAAATTCGATTGTCGCTTTAATGTCATCTCTTAAGACATCTTCATCTTTGTCACTTTCAACAATGATAAAATGACTATTTTTCAGTGGGAATTTAACCACTTCATCTTCAACAATTTCTTTCGTTCGTTCTGTTTTAAGTTCAAAGTGAGGCGGTAACGTATGTAAATCTGATTCAAATTGTAATGAAACGTTTAATAAATCAGATACAACAGCACTACCAGTAGCTAAACTACCTGCACCTTTACCGTAAAACATTGTGTCTCCAACAGCATCACCAATAACATATATAGCATTATATTCATCTTCTACATGTGCCATTTGATGACTGTTTGGTAATAATGTTGGTTTAACACTTGATATAACTCGGCCATTCTCATATTTACCTTGACCAATTAATTTAATTTTATAGCCTAATTTTTCTGCTACTTTAATGTCTTCTATTTCAACATCAGAAATACCAACTCTTTCAACATCATTTAACGAAATGACTCTATTAAATGATAAATAGCTCGTAATTACGACTTTACGAGCTGCGTCAATTCCTTCAACATCGTCAGTTGGATCCGCTTCTGCATATCCTAAATCTGTTGCAAGCTGTAATGCTTCATCATATGATTTTCCTTCACGCGTCATTTGACTAAGAATAAAGTTAGATGTGCCATTAAAGATACCCATAAATTGATTAATATTATTGGCATTTAAACCATTATTAATCGCATTCACAATCGGAATACCACCTGCTACACTCGCTTCATATTTAAGCGCAACTTTATTTTTCTCAGCTAAATCTTCTAAATCTCTTAAATGTACGGCTAATAAATCTTTATTTGCAGTAATAACGTGTATACCTTTAGAAAGAAATGCTTTCAACCATTCTACTGTTGGTTCGATACCACCCATTACTTCAACAACGATATCCAATTCATCGTCTTCTAAAATTTCGTTAATATTTTCAGTTAAATGATAGCTAGAAGTATTAATTGAACGTTTCTTGTTAACAGAACTCACAAGAATATGTTTAATATGTATAGATTTCCCAATCGTGTCTTCTATTTGCTTTTTATTTTCTTCAACAATCTTTACGACACCTGTTCCAACAGTGCCAAGACCTAATACTGCTACATTTAATACTTTCATTTCCTCACTCACCTTAAATATATTGTTCTTTTTAAAAATACAAATGTCTACTTGAAATAGACTCAAGTTTATTATAGTATAAATTCATTAAAGTTTTTTGTAAAGTTTGAATAATTAGAATTAATAGTAATATTATCATTATTTCTCGCTTTGTAAAGAGCTACAATTATATTACCCCCAGTAAAAGGACTGATAAAATGAAAGTTTCAAAATTTGGCGGAAGTTCCGTCGCTAACAGTGAGCAAATTAAAAAAGTCGTTAACATCATTAACTCTGATGATGAAAGAAAAATTGTAGTCGTATCTGCACCTGGAAAAAGATTTAAAGAAGACATCAAAACAACAGATTTGCTTATACGCTTATATGAAAAAGTCATTAATCAATTAGATTATTCAAACAAACTCAGCCAAATTGTTGGTCGCTATGAAGAAATTGTGACTGAATTGAACATGGATCGTTCTATTTTAGATGAAATTAAAAACCACTTATTAAATTTGATAAACGTGTATCATGATAAACCCGAATGCTTACTAGACGGTTTAAAAAGTTGTGGAGAAGATTTCAATGCGCAGCTTATCGCACAATATAATAGTCAATTAGGTTTCCCTACACGTTACTTATCGCCCAAAGATGCAGGCATCATCGTTACAGATGAACCAGGTAACGCAATGATATTAGAATCGTCATATGAGAAGATTTATAAATTACGTGAATATGATGAGAAATTAATCATTCCTGGATTCTTTGGTTATTCTGAAAATGGTGATATCGTGACTTTCCCAAGGGGTGGATCTGACATTACAGGTGCTATTTTAGCGAGAGGTATTAAAGCAAGCTTGTATGAGAACTTTACGGATGTGTCAGGTATCTTTAGAGCAAATCCAACAGTCGTATCTCAACCTGAAGTAATTCCAGAAATCACATATAGAGAAATGCGTGAATTATCATATGCCGGATTTGGCGTATTTCATGACGAGGCACTAGAGCCACTTTATAAAGATCGCATTCCAGTGGTCATCAAGAATACAAACAGACCAACTGATAAAGGAACATATATTGTGAGTGAACGTAACATCTCTAACTTATCTCATATCGTTTCTGGCGTAAGTTGTGATAAAGGTTTTACAATTATCAACGTCAAAAAGTACTTAATGAATAGAGAAGTTGGATTTACACGTAAAGTACTTAGTATCTTAGAAGAAGAAAACATTTCAATCGAACATATCCCATCTGGTATCGATAGCATTAGTATTATTATGAGATCGACTCAAATTAAAGGAAAAGAAGAAAGAGTTTTAAATAAAATACGCGAAAATATTCCTGTAGACGAGTTAACAATTGATTATGATTTAGCTATTTTAATGATTGTAGGAGAAGGCATGAATAAAGCAGTTGGAACAGCTGCTGGAGCAACTGCAGCACTTAGTAAGAGAAATGTTAACTTAAATATGATTAACCAAGGTTCATCTGAAATTTCTATGATGTTTGGTATTGATGAGCAATATTCTGATATAGCCGTTCAAGCGATTTATGACGAATACTTCGCAAATAAAACAACTCAACTCGCATAATAACAAAAAGAAGCCGACGATTTAATCGTTGGCTTCTTTTATGTATCTGATAAAATAATCTGATTGAGTTTATCTTTTCCAATTACTTTTCTAAGCATAAAGAATTGATAATAACTTAAATGTTGAATTAACTTTTGATATTTATAAATATCATCTTGTCTCAGCTCATGATATAGCTTATACATCATTTGAATTTCCGGTCGCAAATACTTCACATCATGTTCTAAACTATGAAAATATATTTTGTAATCTTCCACTTCTATATTGTGATCATGACTAAATTGCCATTTCTCATCTTTCGTTTCATATATATAAACTTTAAGAATTTTACATTCGCTCTTCTTATTATAAATATAATATTTCTTATAATCTCCAAGTTCTTCAACAGTAATTTCTTTTAGTTCATTCAATGGTGTCTCTACTACTATTTGATAATGGCGTTCTAAAAAGTAGTTTGCTAAATCAAGCTCTTCTTCTCTACTTACTGTTATGCTCATGATTTCCTTAGTGTGTGTATATTCGTTCAAAAATAAATCAATCGCACTTTGTCCACAAACAATATATTGAAATGGATAGTCAGACATTAACTGTTTTAGTTCATCTATAGATAAATATTGTTCGTTTCCTTCCAATATAGCTACCTCCTACGTAAGCGTTTTCACTCCTTTTCATTCTAACAGTTTTGTCATTATTATCCAATAGATAATTGTTTATTATTCTTTACGATTTAGTGAATCTTCTTTTGAAAATCCATTTGGATATCTATTTTGAAGTTTTTCAATATTTAACTGACCAATTTCATCCAGATCTACATCAAGAGCAGAAGCGCAACATGCGATATACCATAGTACATCTCCTAGTTCTTTCTTTAATGCTTCTTTATCCAATTCATGTCCATGAAATACGTATTTCTTAACAATATCTGCAACTTCTCCAGATTCTCCTGTTAATCCTAATGCGCCATTAATCAAGCTTTTATCTGGATCTTTTTTTACATCAGACATTGTTCTTAATGCAAGATTTTGATATTCATTTAAATCCATTGTTTTACCCCTTTTTAATATGATCTTTTAATAATTGAATAACAGATTGTGTGCCATTATCTTCAAAACCTGCTTCACTTAATGCATCATATACTTCTTTAGCTTTTAATAATCCAGGCATATATAAGCCACTTTTTTCACTTTCTTCTATCGCAATTCTCATATCTTTAATGAAATGTTTAACATAAAATCCTGGAGCATAGTCTCCTTTGACCATTCTTGGTCCTAAATTGGATAATGACCAACTACCCGCTGCACCATGTTCAATAGAACTGAACACTTTATCAATATCTAATCCCGCTTCTTCAGCATATATAATGGATTCTGCTACTCCTAACATACCTGCAGCTATTGCAATTTGATTAGCAAGTTTCGTATGTTGACCATTGCCACTTTTACCTTGATAGACAACATTTTGTCCAATAACATTGAAAATATCTTCAACTTGATTAAATACTTCTTCGTCTCCACCGACCATAATCGTTAATGTCGCATTTTTAGCACCAACATCACCACCAGATACAGGTGCATCTAAACTGTAAATATTTTTAGTTTTTGCTTCATTATAAATCTTCTCAGCAAGAGTAGGACTTGAAGTCGTCATATCTATAATAGTTGTGCCTTCTTTAGCATGGTTTATAATGCCACTTTCATCTAAATAAATAGATTCGACATCTTTAGGATAACCAACGATAGATATAATCACATCACTTGATTTAGATAAATCTGCTATCGTGTCACACCAAGTCGCGCCAATTTCTACTAATTCATCCGTTTTAGATTTCGTTCTATTATAAACATTTACTTCATAGCCTTCATTAATTAAGTGTGTTGCCATAGATTTACCCATAACACCTGTACCTACAAAACCGATTGTTTTTTTAGTCATTTGAATTCCTCCTGCATATTCTAATCTTATAAACATTATACAGATTTATCAGAAAAATCTAAACAAACTCACATAGTCTTTTAGATTAAATTAATGATTATAAAAATGGTATTTTTACTTTTTTAAATAGTGTTATTAAAGCGGAATAAAAAGTTTAAAAAAATTATAATAAATTTTGTTTGAGATTAATATTTAGTGGTATTGAATTATTGTTGATACATAAGTGTCAAACAAAAAAAGAAATGGGGTTTATATATGAAGAAATTTATAATCTTGTTACTATCTTCATTTTTATTCTTAGCAGCATGCGGTAACGATGATAGTGACGGCAGCAAAGATGATTCATCTGCAAATAAAGATTCTTCGAAATCTGATGATACATCTAAATCAAAAGATAGTGAGTCTGATAAAGATTCAGATAAAAAATCTGATGATAAATCTGACAGTAAATCAGACAGCAGTAAGAACTCTGATAGTAGTTCTGATGATGTCGCTTCAGGCGATTCTGCTAGTTCAAATTCAGATAGTAATAACTCCGATGATAACGGGTCTAGTGACTCTAATTCAAATGACACTAATGGCTCAGATGATAGTAGTGGCACAGATGGTAATAGTTCTTCAAACTCTGACTCAAGCAATTCAAATGCTAATAGTGACGATAACGCAAATAACAATAACTCAGCTAATTCTGATGGATCAAACAATGGTGCTAATAGCAACGCTGACCAAAATAGCAATGGCGCTTCAAATGCTGATAATTCAGAAGCTAATGACGCTAATAACGCAGCTAGCAATGATGCTAACAATGCTGCAAGTAATAGTCAGTCGAATTCAGCACTTGGTGCAGAACAAGCTCAACAAATTTACAATGAAACTGGACAAAATCCTTACTTAAATTCTATTAATGCAGATTGGAGACAAAAATATGAAGGCGGATTAACAAATCCTGAAAAAGCTTCATTAACTGCATTAGAAAAAGGAACATACAATGGTCCTGAACAACCTGAACTATTCTATAATGCATTAGTTCAAATACAACAACAATATGCACAATAATAAAAAAAGCGTGGGATTTAAATCAAATGATTTTATATCCACACGCTTTTTTTAATTCAACATATATTGTTTAATTTGTTCTATAAAATAATCTTTCATTTCATTAATAATCCACTCATCCGGCATGCCATCTATTGTCGTCTTCCAATTTGTATGAATTTCTAATGAACGATGTGGACATTCAGTATCACTAAACTCCAAATGTAATCGAACCGTATCTCGATTAGGTGTTAAATTATAATCAATCATATCTGAAGCGATTGCTCTTAACGTTTCTTGCTCATTTAATAAAAATTCTTCATCTGTACTCGAGAGAGATTCTAATACTTCATACCCTAAATATTGTTCATTACCTATAGGGTTAGCGGTATGCCAGGCAATACGCTCAGTATCAATCGCTTGCCATTGGTGATTTCTATCGATGTAATAATGCGCGATACCTTGTACATATCTTTCTTCAGGTGCGTTTATTAATACTTCACGCCATTCATTAGCATTTAATTCACTTGCATCGTTATGGATCACAACACCTAGTAAAGGTTGCTTTCTTTTTTCCATTTCATAATGGATATAATCATTTTGTGAAGCGATAATAATCCTCCCCTTTTCAATGCTTTTATTTATTTTAACACATTAAAATATTTTATTTAAAATTGTTTATCAATCGTCATACATGGTATTGTAATAAAAGGTACAATACAGGAGGTATCACGATTATGACACAACATTTTCATAGAGGGATTTTATTTTACCACGAAGCTGCTGGGCAAGGTAATATATACAAAGAACTCGGACAAGTTACAGAAAATTTAACACAGCTTTGTGATGAATTAACAATAAAATTAAGTAAAGAAGAAGGACAAATTCGTTCTTATTGTAAAACATTAGCTGCCAATACAAATGAACATGCTTATGATGTTATTTTTATACTGGGCGGCGATGGAACATTAAACGAATTAATAAATGGTGTCGTAGAAAACAATCTCAAAATACCAATAGGCGTCTTACCTGGTGGAACATTCAATGATTTCACGAAGACTTTAAATATATCTCAAAAACCAATGCAAGCTTCTCAAGATTTATTAGCGAGTCAAATTAAGTCATTTGATGTAATAGATGTCAATGGTACATATGCCCTTAACTTTGCGGGTATTGGATTGATGGTACAAAACGCTGAAAATGTTGAATCCAATCAAAAAGAATTATTAGGTAAATTCAGTTATATTTTTTCTACAATCAAAACGGTAGCTAACCCAGAAATTTATAAATATGAATTAACAGCTGATAACGAAACTTATTCAGGTGAAACTTCAATGATTTTGATTGCGAATGGCCAACATGTAGGTGGTAGTAGAATTCCTTTAGAAGATTTATCACCTAATGACGGGAAAATGAATATATTTATTTTCGATAAACAAAATTTCAGTATCATCAATGACTTCTTTAAAGTAAAAGATAGCATGAATTGGAATGAGATTAGTGATAGTATCCAACATATATCATGTGAATCAGCAACGTTATCTACTGATCCATCAGCCAAATTAGATATAGATGGTGAAATTCTGTTCGAAACACCTGTTGAAATAAAAATTTTACGTGACCAAGTTAAATTGCTATATGTAGATTTGAATAATGGATAAATAAAATAGACTGAGACATTACATTATGTACCAGTCTCTTTTATTTGGAAAAATCAATGTAAACATGATGTTCTATGTTGCTTGTTTGGGGAGTCTTGCAATATTCAGCCTCCCAACATTGCTTGTCACGCCTCACTTGCAATATTCATCACTTCCTATTTTTAAAAATATGAAAAGAGTCTAGAACATTTCTGTTCCAGACTCTTTTTTCGAAAAATTATTTATTATGATATCTAGGGTTTTAAAAACTTAATAAAAGCATGTCACAACATACTATGCTTGAATATTACCATGTTCATCAGATGGTCTAAACAATGCGAATATAGCACTGAAGAATGCGATAACATGTGGAATCCCTGTCCAACAGAATGCTAAGTGTAATAGTCCAACAACTGGTTTTTGTGCATAAAATTTATGAACGCCAAAGTTTCCTAATAACACAGCTAATGCGATATAAATCCATTTATTTACGAGCATAATATCCCTCCTTCAACTATAAATATCATTATAGTCTCTATATACATATATTACCCAAATATAAACGAACAAAATCAGAGATAGTATGACAATTTTGTCACTTATCAATAAAAAAAGCTGTCTCAAGGTTTAAACTTGATGACAGCTAAATGCATTAGTTCCCTAAATAGTCATTAAAATCAGCAATAAATTGTTCTTTGTTCTGTGCTGAAGGATATTGTAATCCACCTAAAATAATAGATTGGCTACTTATTGTAATAAAGTCATAATCAATGGAATGTCTCAAAAATATATTTTTTGCTTCTTCTTGATTGTATTTATTCTCTAAATTCTCAAATACGATAATCTTTTTATCAAAAAACATAACTGCCTCCAAAAAACTTAATATATAAATACTACAAAACTATATTAAGTGAATCTAGAGGGAATTGATGTAAATGATTATTAATATTATATAATTACATATATTTTATAGATTTACAGAACAAATTTAAATGTTTTTAAATGATTATGATTGATTATGAATTTTTGATAAACTCTTTCTCTAAATGATCCATCATGTTTTGGGCTTTTTTTAATCCTGGAGATTCGTTTTCTTCTTCCATTTGTTCGAGTTCCACTATATTGAATTGCACTTCTTTTTTTAAAGTGTCCCACATTTTTTGATATACACGTTCTTCCATTATATTCAGCCTCCTTGAAAATCTACTTTCTATATAATATTTACCCTATTCATGGTTACACAATCATCATTAAACTTAGATAGGTAAATCAATTTAAAATAGTAGATTCTAATAAATACTTTTGATTATATTTCACAGCAAGCTTGTATATAAATGTAATTAAACATTGGTATTGAATTTCATTTTCTTGATATTGTGATTTATATTTCAAATATTGGTTACGTTCTTCTTCAGTAGCAATTTTCTTAAAATACCCCCACATATGATCATAAGTGTTGATGATTGAACCTTTAGTCGGAACTATGGCTTTTGCATCATCAATTTTACTTTGTAAATCGTCATATGTGATATCTCCCTTTAAAGATTCTCTTATATCTAAATATGACTTTTGACTATGCATCATAACATTATATTTTTCATGTCTCCATAACTTTTCAATATCTGCTCTCTTACTCATGATATCACCTACTTACATTACACCGAGGTGCAATTTTATCTGCTGTCCATTTCATAAATAATAATTTTTCATATTCTAAATAAGCTTCGTCACTCATTAATTTCGTTTCACCATAAACAAATATAGGTGGTAATTTTTCAGTAGAAAATGCACCATCTTTAATACCAGTATCAATCAAATTACCCATATTTGAAATTTGATGTTCAAAGTCTTTTGACCTTTTCCCACCTCTTCTTCTATGTTCTTTATCCATGGCTAATAATAAGTGATATGTGTCAGCTAAATACGGATAGCCATCATTAAAAACATGCTTCACGATAGGATGACTTAAATAACGTGTATTGCCATCAATATATTCGAGCTTAGCTATACAAACATTAATAATTTGATAAAGTTCTAATACTTGTTTAGAAAGACGTCGGTTATCTAGAAATTTTGCGCTTATTTCATGATTCTCATGAACTCTAAAAATTTGCATTGCGTAATTCCTCTCTCATTATTTAACAATCATGATGATTCCGAAACAAATCAACAACATATAAATATATTTAATTAAAGCACGTTGATCAATTTTATTATTGATGATATGACCCAGCCATAATGTTAGGATGAGAAGCGGTAAAATGGCCAATAATAAATACCAAAGTGAGATTGACCAAAATCCTGAAACACCGTGACTAAAGACAATAAAACAACTTGTAATAAAAAAATGTACTTGTGAAATGTTTTTTAAATCTGTAACATGCCATTTTTTCAATGTTCCATATATAATAATCGGTACACCGTGACTATTATATGCACTACCTAAAACACCCGAAACAACACCTGCAATATAATCATAAAACTTTGGAATATTCAATTTAACTTGGTATATATTCTTATAATAATTAATAAGATTAATAGCACCGTACAATAATATAAATACCCCTAAAAATTTAATAATCACATCTTCATTCGCCCATTTAACAATTACAATCCCAATAGGCGTCCCAATAATAGAACCCATTAATAAACGTTTAATAATAGACCAATCAAGATTGCCACGACTTCTTATAAACACAGGTAAAGCCACTAATAATCCAACAATTGCCACCACAGAAATAGACAATTTAAAATCTAAATTTAATAAAGCAAGTAATGGCATTGTGACCAAAGCCTCACCAAAACCAAACACAATTCTTACCATAGCCCCTAACAGAATTGAAAAAATAACAAGTGTCCAAATTGTAATATCCATAGAATCCCCTTTAATATGTTTATAAAATAAAAACACTTTCTAAACATTAGAAAGTGTCAAAATCTCATTAATATTCAACTACTATTATACCCTTTTTAAGTACTTAAAAAGGGTATAAAAACAATGGAATACTAGAATATTTCAACATCGAATGTAATAGGACAATCTTTGTTATAATCAATTATGAAAAGTCATATAAGGAGGTTTGCAATTGTTTGAGTCAACTGAATTAATAAAAAGCTATTTTAATGATGAACCCATTGAATACTACAAACTTGAAGAACTTAATATTAAATATGAAGCTTGTAGTTTTCAAATTCAAGATATTACTTATAGAAGTAGACGTGCTAAAAAGACTGCCAATAAAAAAGGTTATTTTGTCGTATTTTGGGTTAAAGATCATAATAATCAAAACAGACCTTATACATATTCAGAAACACCAGATAAACTCATCATAGCTATACTAGATGATAATAAAAAAGGGCTGTTTATTTTTCCTAAAGATATTCTACTTAAGCAGAAAATCATAAGTAATCTCGAAGTAAAAGGAAAAATGGCAATGAGAGTTTACCCACCATGGGAAAATCATTTAAATAAGACTGCGAGTCAAACTCAAAATTGGCAAAAAGAATTTTTCATAGATTTATCTAACTTATAGCAATAAATGTAATGAATCAAATAACATCATTAACCTCTTAACTTGTATATACAAGTTCAACAAGATATAATATGCTCATATACATATAAAGGGGAATTATGATATGCAGAATGATTTTGATTATATGCAAATGCTTAAAGGTGAACTATACTTAGCGCACGATATCCATGAATCTAATGGTTCAAAACAAGGAAAAATGCTAGCAGATAAAATTAATCATACACCTATTGAAAATAGTGATGAAATTATTAAATTAGAAAAAGAACTTTTTGGTAAGACAGGAGAAAATATATACTTACATCCACCACTCTATGTTGATTACGGTAGACATATTAATATCGGTGAGAACTTTTATGCAAATATGGACTGTATATTTTTAGATGTCAATCGTATCAATATTGGTGATAATGTTATGTTCGGTCCAAGAGTGAGTTTATATACAGCAGGTCATCCTATTGATCCAACAATTCGAAATGAACAATTAGAATTTGGTCATGAAATTAATATTGGAAATAATGTATGGATTGGTGGAAATGCAATCGTATTACCAGGCGTTTCGGTAGGAGAAAACTCTGTAATCGCATCAGGAGCAGTCGTAACAAATGACGTGCCACCCAATACAGTCGTAGGTGGAAATCCAGCAAAAGTCATTAAGCAAATCACAAGTTCTGATTATGACAAATGGCATCAATTGAAATTAGAATATTACGAGAAAAAACGACAATCAGTAGAAAAATGATAATCAAAAAAAGATCATCTCTCTGTAGGTGGTCTTTTTTTGATTTAGATCTCAAATCTCTTAATTCTGCTATTGATATGTTTAAGCGTTGTTTTTTTATCCCATATTGTCAAAAAATAACAAAAATAAAACTTATATATGATATTAAATACATCAGTATGTATTAATATAATAACTTTTGAAAGGAGTAATTTATATGCAAGATAGTAAACCTAATAATAAAAAGAGGTTACTTTGGGGATGCTTCGGCTGTCTATGAGTTATTGTTATTTTAGGAGTTTTATTAGGAGCATGTACTGTTATGATTGGAGGTAGTAATTCTAATCAATCTTCAAGTTCAACAAGCTCTATAGATAAAAGTTCATCGGAGAAAAATCAAAAAGATGAAAAGACATTTAAAATCGGCGATAAAGTAAAAACTGATGATTTAGATTATACAGTTAAGTCTGTAAATAACTCCAAAACTGTTGGAAATAGCTTTGTCCCTCATGAAGCTAAAGGTACATACCTTATTGTTGAAATTACTGTTAAAAACAATGGTAATGATCCTGTTACTTTAGACAGTAATATGTTTAAATTAAAAATCGGCGACAAGACTCTTGAACCAGATTCAGAAGGTTCTTTATCAGCAAATCAAGGGGAAGATGGCAGCATCAAAAATGATTTTATTTTCGAAAAATTAAATCCTGACAGCGAAATGACAGGTAAAATAGCATTTGATGTATCTGAGGATTTAATAAATAAAGGTAATAAAATATTGCAAGTACAAAATAATTTATTAGGAACTTCTAAATCAGAAATTAATTTAAATTAACTACAAAGGCTTTGTCAAATTAAGTGTGTAAGTTATTCAAGATACTTAATAACTTACACACTTAATTTGATCATGTAAAAGAAGCTGGTTCATAACCATAGACCAGTTTGGAATGTAACCAGTGGACCATTTCTTTTGAAGTTCTTTCGTTC
>NZ_JAJNIR010000040.1:0-25417 GCF_022385935.1 Mammaliicoccus sp. J-M41
AATAAAGTTAGAATTCAACAAAAACTAGGCTACTTATCCCCTATAGAATATAGGAAATTAGCAGCCTAGAAAATAGTGTTTTTATTGAGCTACCTTAGTAAGGCTGCAGTGCCAAATTTAAATGGAAGCTTTTTATTAAAATTTATAAATTTAAAGGTTAGATCCTACTATCAAAATGATAACGCAAATAACTGCTAAAACCGCAAAAATAGTGACCCCTGTAAAACTCTTAGTTCCACTAGAAGAAATTAATTGCATAATCCAAAATCCCAATGCTAGCAAAGCAAATATTACTGCTCCTATACCAGCAATTGTTAACAACATATTCAAATTAAAAACCTCCTAAATAATTTTGTGTAGTATACACCTATATACACATTATTCCACTCTTTTTTCAACTTTAAAAGATTAAGTAAATATTTATATATCACCTATACTAAAATAAAATATCTATGCTTAACCTCTTAATTTTTTATTATACTATAAATTCTTTTGTATAGTTTTTACAAAAAATCATTTTAATAGCCATTTTTTTCTAAAAATTCATTTAATACCTTATCTGATATTGCTTTTATTGAAGTGTCTTTATCCAATGCCATTTGATTTAATCTCTTTTTGACTAAAGTATCAACTCTCATAGTTGAACTTTTAGCTACAGGTCTATAATTTTCTGTATACTTCACTGCTGAAGTATCTATATCATCTAAAAAACCTTTTTTCTTTTCTTCATCAACCTTTATTCCATCTAAAAATCCTGTCATTATAACCACCTATCCTTCTATAAGTTCTATTCTTTTAACTAATTCTTTGTAAATTTCTTCTAACATATGCAGCACTCTTTTATCATGTGTATCTTTATCTCTTATGCCCTCTGCTCCGAATTTTTTAATTCTTTCTCTTTGAAATATTTGATTCTTAAATAAGGCATTTGAAAAAGTCTTTTTAGATATTTCTAATATCTGCTCATCAATATTACCATTTTTCTTGATTAATACAGGTATTGCACCTATTAATTCAAATGGTAAATCTGACTCTTTTTTTCTATCTCTTAAGAAGTTAACAAATGATAAACTACTTTCATAAGCTGATTGTTGAGTTTGAAATACCATAGCAATATAATCACTTGCGTATACAGCATTATTTGTAAAATCTGAATTTATAGTTGGCGGAACATCTATAAAGATATAGTCAAAATTATAATCCATTTTAATTTGATCAATAACTGATTTGAGTATATATCGCTTTTTAACAATATCTGTTTTTGCAATAATATCTGATAAATTAGCTAGTGAAGAATCTGCAGGTATTAATGATAAATTAGTTGATAAATTTATCACACTGTCTTCTAATTCACCAGTTTTAAGAGTATCTATAAATGGCTTTTTCTCATCTATTGCTTCTGGATATGTTCTTTTCATAATTTGTGTTGCATTGCCTTGAGGATCGAAATCAACTAATAAAACCTTTTTATCATATTTCTCAGATGCAATATACGATAATAAAGTTGACACCGTAGTTTTACCTACTCCTCCTTTAAAATTACCAATAGTTATAACTGACATAGATTACACTCCTTACTATTATAATATCATCATTATAACAATCACTTGTTACATGTTACAAGTGATTTGTGTAACGGTAAATTATCATTTTACTCAGCATATAAAAATGAGCTTACTCTAGTCAAAAATTACTTTCTATATAAAATAATCGAAGAGAGTTTAAAACAAATAAATTTCTTACTTTTTATTTACTTTGATTTCATATATAATTGTATTCAAAAGATAAAATAAATATATGCATATATATCAATATGGAATAAAGAAAAGTATTACAAAATATAAATGTAAATATATTTTTGTAACTTTTTCACTATTATAAATGGTATCTCATAGAAATAATCTACTTTGAATTTTTTATTATTTTAATCATTTAATCAATTTCATGTAACATGTGATTTGTTACTATTTGTTGTTACACAATTTATTGTGTATTATCTCTCGATTTGTTAATCTTATAAATATATAAAAAAACATTCAGTTGTTGGTAGCAACTGAATGTCTTCAAAGGTAATAAAACGCGCACAAACGTTTTAATATACATATAATAATCTTATTATAACTGTAAACAATATGTGTAGCAACTACATATATTCAATAATTTTATTGTAACCGTTTTATTACCTCTAACCAAACAAAAAATGGAGCGAGGTTTTTATTATGCAAAATCAATATTTTACAGTTCAAGAAAATTACAAAGAAAGATTTTATCAAATCCCTAAAGTATTCTTTACTAGTAATAATTATAAAGATCTAACTAATGATATGAAAATAGCCTATGCTATTTTACGTGATCGCTTAAATTTATCTATTAAAAATAAATGGGTTGATGAAGATGGTAACATCTACTTTATTTATTCAAATGAAAAGCTAATGGAAATTTTAAATTGTAGAAAAGAAAAATTAACAAAAATAAAAAAAGGATTAGAAAACGCTGGTCTCCTAATTCAAAAACGACGTGGTTTAAATAAACCAAATATTCTATATTTAATGAAACCTGTTGTTACAGAATGTGATATTTACAAAATTGAAAAAGAAGAAAATGATATTGAACCTTACGGCGAGAAGGAAGTTCGAAAATCGAACGTCCAGAAGACCGAAAATCGAACGCCCGGAAGTTCGAAAATCGAACGTCCAGAAGTTCGAAAATCGAACACTAATGATACTGACTTTAGTGATACTGACTTTAGTGATACTGATATTAGTGAAATGAATGGAATGAGTGGTAATAATATAGATAGTATGTCTGAAATAAATGACCATTCACTCCATTCAAACCATGAAAATGATCATTATTTAATTGATGAACAATCTCATTTATTAAAACCCTTACCTAAAGACTTACAAGAATTCATTAAAAGTAGATATATATTAGCTGATAGCATAAGTATTATAAATAAAATTATGCAAGCTAAAAGCGAAGCAGCTAATAGACGTGGTGATCGTTTATTCTTTATGTTCGAAGAAAACCCCTTCTTATCGGAAAAAATCATTGATATCTTAATAACTGTCAATCGAGAAATGAAGAAGAAACGCGAATCAGTTCAAGCACTGTTAGGCTATTACTATAATTCATTAGTCAATGGTTTAGAAGAATTTCATTTTACAGAGCAAGCAAGAAAAACAGTACAAAATAAAGAAAATCCATTTCTAGATGTCTAAACGATCATATAAAGATCGTTTAGATATACTTCTTAAATATATTGGTAAGTTTGATACAAAAAAGTATTAAACATATAGAAGGATCAGCATAATATAAAGCTGGATAAAGGAGTTTATTATATGAAAAAGTCACTTTTAATGTCTATTACCCTCTTTATGGCTATCATTTTGGTTGCATGTGGTAAACCAAGTGAGAAATTAGAAGGCGATTGGATATCTACCAATCCTGAAACAGCAAAGGTATTTGGTAAAGAATTTAGTTTTAAAGACCATACATTTAAATCTAATGATGATGGTGTATTTATTAAATATTATAAATTCATGGATGATAATGAAAAAAATATTAATTTCTATGATGAAAAACCTAGCGAAGACAACTTTGATGAAGATTCACCATCAGAAGAAGGTGTATTAAAAATAGATGGGGATAAAGCTTCTATCACAACTGAATTAAACGGTGAAATGACTTTTGAAAGAAAAAACTAATGACTTGAATTAACTATATATTCACTTAGTGGCGTAAATGGTCTTTTAAAGGCCATTTAACGTTTCTTTCTAATTTTGGGATGTTTATATCAATGACTAATAAAAAGAACGTTCTATGTCCTTCTATGCTTATGTGATGTGCCAATCATTAAATATTAAAAAATAGATGGGATTATGTACATGTCATTTATAATTATCCTATGCTGCTTTGTTATACAAATATTTTTAGTACTATATGATCGTAAGGATAATTAAAAATATGTGCATACAAACATACTATATACTGTATATTTGTATGCGATGTGTTGAAATGTCGTAAATAAACGCTTGGTATAATAAATGAAAACGAACTAAGAAGGTTGGATACTATGCTAGAGAATAATAGATTAAGTGATATTGATATTAAAAACGATTCTGAAAAAGATAATGGTATGGTATATCTTAAAAATAAAGAAGTTGAAATCAATCGATTAATAGGTTTAGGATGCAAGGATATTGAAGATATAGGATTAACGGAAGTCAGAGTATATACATGAAATTTATTATAAAACATATCATGCTTATAAGAATCCTGTCATTTATACCTTTTGTGATAGTAGGTATGCTGATACCTGTTACTGACTATTTTATACTTTCTTTCATAGCTTTTATTTCTATATTTGGTAGTTTTCAAGTTTTTTTAACAATACTTGAAAATAAATATAAAGCCATTAATCAACATATATTTAAACGAAATGTAGTCATAAGAATCATACATTTTGTCATTATATCCATATTTGCCTGTATTATATTTGCTTTAACGGATATGTATAATAATCCAATGATTGTTTTACCGTTTATTCTATTGACAGGCTTAACAGGGGGATATATAGATCATCTTGATAAGAAAAATACAAAAATATTATAACATCTAATTGAATGATTGAAATATATTTATGATCTAGATTAACCTACTATGCTTTGTGACCACTGATTAAATTTTTTCTTGATATGACCGTTCCTTCTTCAGTTAGACTAGATGCTCTCATGACAATGTTTTTACCGTATTTATACCTGATTACATCTAATTGATTTTCTATGATTTCTGTTTTGATTTTTAAAGGATCATCGAATAATGACAGTTGTTTAATCTGATTAGGAATGAATTTGCCGAATGATATACCAATTGTTCGGTATAATTCCTCACTCTCTAATCGGTTTGATAAATAGCCCCAAAGCACATTAATAATTTCATACGTGTTTTGATAGCCTGCTTTGTTCGTAAATTGTTTTCTTACGCCACCACTGTCTGCATAACCAACATTAATACTTATTCTTGTCGGATATAAAGAATGATTTCTAACTCGATAGTAAACTTCTTCTACCTGCTCTATTAAAACAGTCTTTAATTCATGCATTTTATAATCACGCATAAGTATTTGAGATTTACCAAAAGATTTAGCTTGTACTTTATTTTAGCTAGTATATAATTTTTTTACGTTCACAAATCACATGTAACATGTTACATGTGATTTGTGAACGTGAAAGCTTTGATGTCTTTGTCTTAGTTTTCTTCTTCACTTGAGCTTCCCCCAAAACCAATTTCAACTTCGTCATATGCTTCATCATTTAAATAAAAATCTTGAATTTCTTCTTTTAATGTCTTCTCATCTCTCAAGATTAAAAACTCTAATTATAAAATTAATACATTTATACTAAATCAAATAATCACAAATCACAAGTTACATGTGATTTGTGATTATTATTTATGATGTTATTGTCTTATGAAATAATATGATGATACCTCCTTCAAAATTGTCTGAGAAAATAGGTAGTAGGAAATCTACTATTACGAGAGTTTTAAAGGTTTAGAAAAATGGGTTAGTTAAAAGAGTAGCTTTATCTAATGATAAGAGAAAAGTTTATGTTCAATTAACTGATCTTGGTTTAATGAAATTAAAAGAATTTTTACCTTATAACTATCAAATTGTTTCAAAAGTTTTTAATGAAGAAGCAAAAGAAGAATTTTATATATTAGTAAATAAACTTAAAAATAATTTAGAAAAGATAATCTATTTTAAATTAAGTAGAATTTTTAGAAACATTTCTAAGTCTTTATATTAATCATCATGAAGTTCTTAAAGATATAGAAAATGGAACAAGTAAATATGTATTTATCGAAGTTAGAAATGCACCTAAAAGTGTTAAAAAAGATAAGATCAAGAATTCTGTTAAAATACCTGCTAAAGATTTAAAAGATTATTTATCTAATTTAAACAAAGATAAGATATATGTGATTTATGATTGGACTGGTGGAACTATGTTAGGTAAGGCAGCTTTATTAGAATTTTAAAAACATGAATTTGAATCGTATGAATTAGCTCGAGCTTTAGAAGATGCAGTATAACTTTATTTTTTAAAATGATTTTCATTGCTTGGATATTAATAGCAATTTAATTATGACAAGAATATTAAAATTTTTAGGATAAAAAGTCATTATTTGTTTTTAATGGTGAAATAATATCTGTGTAAAAAACCTGATTAACATTTTTATATATTACAAATTGAACAGGAAATGAATTGGGGAAGAGTAAATTTTAAACTTGAATTTCTGATAAAAGATATACAAATGATTTTGAAAAATCATGGATATAGACTTTGTATTTTAAAGATTCAATTTGTGAATGAGTGATAATTAATTTGTGCTTTCAAATTATTAATGATTATTTTTAAATTAAATTGATCCAATAAATCATAAAACAAAAAATGAAATGGGGAATTATTATTAGAAAAAATTATAGCTAAAGTTACTCGTTGTGCAATATTTTCTTTAGAGTTATTGAAGGATTACTTTATTAATAGATCCTTAAACGCCGTGGAATAATTTTAAAATATTAAAAATTAATCACTTTAATATATGGTTTAAATGAGACGAATCAAATTAATTTTTATCCTGATTCATTCTAATTATATTAGGTTATCTTCTCTTATAACTTCTTTTGAGATTCTAACCTAAGAGCATAAGGGGATACAATGCCACTAGCGTGTCACTCAGCATAGCTGAGGTATCTAGCCCGTTACAAACGGTCTTATGCTCAAAAGTAAATGTCTTATAAAGCCTATTATATCAATGGTTTACGAGATTACAAAATTTAACAAAAAACAAATGTGCATTTTTACATTTTTTGTGCAGCGGCATTGAGTGAACTTGTATCTAAATTCTTTACAAGCCTATTAAATCAACGTTTATACGTTTATAAATTCTTTTAAATTCTAAAAAAAGCCTTATAAATTCTTTTTTTTGTGTTGATTAAACAAAAAATAAACCACCAATCATAATAGATCAGTGTTTTATTTTGATACTAATTATTGAATATTCTTCTTAATAATTCACCATCATGTGTTTCTGCTTTTAATGTTGCAATTAGTCCGTTTATTATCGAAAATTATACATATATATAGTGAAATATAATAGTTATGTATTAATTTTTTTATTGGAGGAATTATCATGGAGTTTTTAGAGTTATTTACTCGGGATTTATTATTTTGGCAAATTTTAATCGTTGTGTTTGGATCGATAGTAATAAAAAAAATCTCATTTCCAAAGTTACACCATGTTGAAATGAATCAAAAAAGTACTAAAGCTTTATCAATTCTTTCAAATTTTTTTATATTTATAATGGTTTCAATCATGATTTGCATGTTAATTCTTTTAACATTATCTGAAGTAATTACTCAAATTAGTATAAAAGAAATGAAAGAACATCAGCAAACTTTTTATGGATACTTAATATTTTTATTTATGTATTCTATGTATTTCGCACTGTTACTTTCACCCATTTGGATTAAGAAAAGGAAATTTTTTCTTTTAGAGTTAATTAATAAAGATGGAGAAAAAAAGTATTTTAAACTTTCAAAGCGATTGAATTATAACGGAATTGATAATTTAATTTATGAAGATGAAGATGGAAAAATATACGAGGAAACAGTGGAAGATATAAAAAGTAGGGAAGGTAGGTTGGTATTTATACCAAAATACAAATGGGTTTTTGATATCAGCACAAATAATTTTAAAGAATTCGAAATACTTCCTTTAATCTGGAGAAGAGTAATTTATAGTGTATTATTTTTATTAGCTATCTATATTTTATGGTTATCTATAGCTTCAATATTTACACTTTGGTCTACCAATTTAGAGATATCATTAATAAAATTTAAATTATTAATGACATGTCCTTCTATATTATTCACTACATACATTATAGTAGGTGGTTATAAATTATATTCATTATGGTTTGGTAGAAGGAAAATACCGTATAGAAAATAACATAATTCAACTTATCGGAAGTACATATGCTTCAAAAGATACAGATGGTATAATAGTGGAGTCGCCTATCTCTCAGGCGTCAATTGGCGTAGAGAGGAGGTGTAATTATGCTTGATAACTTTGTTCACATCACGACCACGGCAGCGAGTGGTTGTATCGTAGCGTTATTTGCGCATTGGCTACGCAATCGCAATGATAAGAAAAAATAGGCGACCTTTAGCCAACACCTAAAAAATCCCCTCACTATCGGAAGTAGTGAGGGGATTGGTGTATTATGCTTAATAACTTTGTTAAGTGCATTATAACATCATAGTGTAGAGGAATGCAAAAACATTTTACTAACTTTGGTTATACAGACTATTTATTATATTTTTCCAATTTTCAGTAACGTCATCCCATGAGTCCTTCCAATTTTCATTTATAAATCTGTACGCGTTATATGGTTTTTCATTAGAAGGTGGATTATATCCAAGCATATCTTCAATACACTCTTCTAATAAGTATAATTTAGCATCATCATTGAGAGCTTTAGATATTGGTTCATTGAATTTAGTTGCACCAAGTGTATTTGCATCTCTATCATGCATAACATAGGTTTTAATACCCATAGATTTTAAATAATTTACTAAAGAAATAATTGCAGCTTTACCTCTCGCTTTAATAATCTCCCAATTGTAAGAAAACTCTTTTTGCATATGCTCAGGCATTCTTAGTATAGTTTCTTTAAAAACTAGTTCTTCAGTATCACCTTCAACAATAAGAACATTTTTAGTAAAAAATATTTTGGCAATACTGTCATCCATTTTTAAAATCATTTTTACATAAGTTTTATCCTTATCAGTTAAATTTTTAAACTTAGAACTAATATTAAAAGGATTAATAATTACTTGTTCTATGTTAGGCTCATTATTATCCCCGTTTTCATTTAATGGATTTGGTTTTTCTTCTAAATTAAAAGAATTTAATATTTGATTAGTATTTTTGCTTAAATCAATCATATAAGGAGAATGTGTAGTACAAATTATTTGATTATTTTCTTGTAATGATAAACTATATATAGTCTCCTTCATCTGTTTTGCTGCCTGAGGGTGCAAATAAATTTCGGGTTCTTCAAAAGCAATTAATAAAGGTCTAATATACTCATCTTTTTGTTTCCTTTCATTTTCTCTCATATTTCTATATCTCAACATGGCAAATATTGCGGAACGAACCACTCCTGTCCCTTGATTGTTGACTGAAGTATAAATATTACTACCTAATTGAACATCAAAATTAGGTTTAATAACATCATTTGCATTTGATAAATTTGCTTTGGCAATGAAAGAAGAATTAGGAAAGATATCACTAACTACATTATTTAATTCCTTTAATAAATTTGAGAAGTCACTATTTTCATCTTGAGGATCTAATTCTTGTGCTAATTCATTCAGGTAATATTGAGCATTCTTAAAGTTTTCTGATTCTTCTCTTATATCTTCAAATAGCTGATTTAAAGTAGTCATTAAAGATCCGTTTTTACCAGATAATTCCTCATTTTGAGATTGATCTTTAATTAGAAGATATTTAGGAAGTCGACTAGAGACGTTTTGAGAAATACCTCCAGGATTTTCAAACCATTCTATAGAATCTGTTATATCAAATATTATCTCTGAGCCGTCTTCTTTTAGTTTTTTCCATTCTGAACTAGATATTTTTTTATTTATATTAATATTATTAAGTGAATTTTCGAATACTGATTTATCTACGCCATTATCTATAAAATCTTTAATACTTTTACAATCCGTATAATCTTCTTTTAAAGTTAGAGATTTTTGTTTCATTTCAATTTTACAGACACTGCTATCAAATGTTTTTCTATAATAAAAACTATAACCTTCTTTTTCAAAATCTTCGTTTTTGAAGAGCCTGTGTGAGTTAAAGCCCCTCCAATTTAATGCATCAGTAGTTAAATGATTAAACTCAGCAGTTATTATGACTTTATCAGTTAATCGATCAACTTCATTGTTATTATTAATAAAACAACAAAAATCACTATCATCGATTTTCTTTTTATCTTCTAATAGGTATTTAATTGCTTTTAATACTGAACTTTTTCCAGCGTTATTCGGCCCGATAAGAAAAGTAGTATCTTCACAAATTACTTCTGTAGAATAATGTTTTCTAAATCCTTCAATTTTTATCGATTTTAATTTCATTTTAGACAATTCCTTTAACCTTTAAATTTTATATTTTCTTTAATTTTATCATTTAGTCTTGTATCTATCATAAATAATTTTGACAATTATAAGTACACCCTAATTACACAATCGATCTATTATAATTCAAGTGTCTCATTTGTATGGTTAGGGTGTACAAAAGTCTAAAACAAATCATAGATAGCTTTAAATGATTATTTCAAACTAATCATTAATTACTCTATAAACAGTAGAACGACTTACACCTGTCTTCTTTGCGATATCTTCACCAGTCCATTTTTGTTCATCATATAAGAACTTTATTTCTCTTTTCTTGTGGTCAGGTAATGAAGGACGACCACCTTTGCGTCCTCTTGCTCTTGCAGCTGCTAGTCCTTTTTTTGTACGTTCACTTAATAAGTTAGCTTCAAGTTCTGCAAATGCACTCATCATGGTAAAGAACATTTTTCCCATCGCATCTTTGGTCGATACGTTCATATCAATAATATGTAAATCGATGTTATTTTCGTCCAACCATTGAGAAAGTTCGATGAGTTGTTTCGTTGTACGACCAAGACGATCGAGTTTGTAAATAACCAACACATCGCCTTCACGTAAATAATCTAAACATTTATCAAGTTCCGTTCTTTTTGTTTTACGTCCACTAGCTTTCTCACTAAAGATACGTTCACAACCATATTCTTCAAGTGTATCTATTTGTCCGTCTAAACTTTGATCTTGTGTTGATACACGTGCATAACCAATTTTAGCCATTTGAATACCACCTCTTTTAATCGTTTTATAGGTACTTACTAATGAAATCTCGTTCTCGATGCAAATAAACACTACTCTCATCGTCTAAAAACTCGTATTTTTTGATATTTATGACACATTGATTATAACACAAGTTTAGAAACTGAAGTATGTAAGAAAAACCTCCTAATTCTGTAGTAGGAGGTTTTGTCTCAAAAACGATGGTTTTTGTGTAATAAAATGTGATTAAATTTTTTGGCAAATTAGAGTTAAGCTATTGCTATCCTTCGAGAAAGGTGTTCCATCGATGTCTGAATAAATTCTTTCAATATTAAAAAAATCTCCAATTTCATTTTTTATATCTAATTCATTGAAGCACTTCATCCAATCATAAAATTTTTTAATTTTTTGATTTTCAAATATATATATAGATTTGTTTAGAAAAATATTTTCATAATATTTCTCTAACGAATACAGAACTGCGTGTTGTTCTGTAGATACAATATTATTTTGATTGCGATATTCCCATGCATTAACAGGAGAAAGTTGATCATAATAATGTTGTGTAGGCACATCAAAAATAAAAACACCATTTTCATTCAAAAGATTATGTACATTTTCAACTAATTTTCTACGATTCTTATATGAAAAGGTTGCATATGTCTGGTAAATTATAGTGCAAATATCAAATTTTTCATTTGATTTAAAAGATAAAATATCATCTTCAAAATAATGTATATTAGATTTAGAATTTTTTGCATTTTTAATAGCATAATTTATTGCTTTAGATGAGTAATCAATACCAGTAACATCATATCCTTTTTTTGCAAAAGCTTCAGCATATAATCCTGGTCCACAGCCTAAATCTAAGAGTTTTTTATATTTATCAGAAGGAAAATTTTCACTGAAAAATATTGAAGTTTTATTAATGAAGTCAGTATCTTTACTACCTCCATAAATTTCTGAATTGAAGTAAGAGTCAAGAACAAATGAAGAAAAAAGAGAATCTAGCCAAATATTATCTTCACTCTTTTCAAAAGGCTCCGGTGAACGCAGATGATTTAATAAATTGCTCATTTTTAACCTTCTTTCTATATTTTAAATACAATTTAATTGTATAGTAAAACTACTCTAAAAATAAAGGAGGTAAACTAGGGTTTATTTTGGATTAATTTATAAACTGTTCCTTTTTTAGAAGAATGAATATTCGTTTCAATATGAAAAAGTTTACTAATTTCAGATATGACCGCAGAACCCGATCCATTTTCGTTGAACTTATAAACATCATACCCTATACCAAAATCTTCAATAATAATATAATGTGACATAGTTATATTTAGTTTTTTTGTTTTAGAGTGGTGATATATATTGGAAATTATATTATCAAATAAGCGTTCAAACCACAGAGCCTCACCGATCCAAATAATTTCATTTTCTAAAATTTCAATATTAATTGATATTTCTTTTTTTGAAAATAAATAGCGCCATTTTTGAAGTGTATTATTAATAAGAGGAACTACATTTGTTTTTCTATTAAATGTATAAAAATCATTAATTTTATCTATTTTTTTTGAATTTATTTGGGTGCTTAATTCACTAATATAATCTATTTTTTTATATAAATTTTTAGTATCATCATCATTAATACTGTATTCCCTAGAAAGTTGAAAAATTTCCATTTTTAAAGATGTTAATGGAGTATTTATATCATGAGATAGTTGTTTTAAATAATTTTCTTGTTGATTATTATATTCGTTTAAAGTTATTTCTTGATGACGAAGTCTATCTATCAAGTGGTTAATAGATAGAGATAAGTTATTAAACTCTTTACTTATTCCACTATCGATTTCTAAATGATTGGGTAAAGTATCTTTATAAGTGATTGTTTGAACAGTGTCTTTAATATTTATTATATTATTACTGACTTTCTTTATAAAATACACACCATATAGAATTGTTACAATGGCTACCATAACTAAAATAAAATAGCTATTTAAAATAATTATATTCATTTCTATACTATTTATTCGTTTAGGGAAAAATACTTTGTAAATAGTATATACTAATTTATTAACTGTCAAAAAAACTAAAGGTACAAGTATGGTGGAAATTATAGAAAAAATAAGATATTTCATTTTTAATGTCATTTTAATCACTCATTTTCAAAAGTATTTAGTCTATATCCAATACCATACACTGTTTTAATAATTTTAGAATCCGTATCATCTAATTTTTCTCTTAGTTTTTTTATATAAACTGCCAAAATACTATCCGTAGCTTCTCCCCAAGGCCACAAATAATTGATTATTTGCTCTTTTTCTAAATTGTGATTTTTATTTTCAAACAAATAAAAGAAAAGGTCTTTTTCAGTTTTTGTTAAAATAATCTCTTTTTGCTTTATAAATAATCTTTTTTCTTGTAGTTGAACTGTTATATTTTCAATTTTATAGTTAGGTGGTCCATAATAACTATTGATTATATTATTTATTCTAGCGATTAATTCTAACGGATCAAATGGCTTTGGTAAATAATCTTCACCTAGTTTAAGACCTTCTAGTTTTGTTTTTATATCATGGCGAGCTGTTAAAAATAAAATAGGAATTTTCCGGATGCTTTTAATCTTTTTTGCGAGAACTATTCCATCCTGATACGGAAGCATGATATCCATCAGTATCAAATCATACATATTAGTATCTTCAATTAAATCTCTTCCGTCTGATTTTAATGTAACTAAAAATCCTTCATAGTTTAAAATTTTTTTAATATTCTCCGAAATATCTTTATCGTCTTCAACAACTAAAATATGATGATGACACATATAAATCACATCCTATATATTAACTATAATTAATCCTATTACGAGAAGGATTATATATACAATAAAGCATAATAATGACTTTTTCCATTTAATATTTTTATTTTTTTCTATAAAATAGCTTGATAATTCAAATATCAGAGCAATTACTGATAGAAAAAGAAAAAGCATAGATAATATAATAAATAAAGATGCTATCATAAAATCACCTCCTTATTTATTTATTTTATTATAAAAAAATTAAAAAGTTATTAATTTGCTGAAACTTTAACATGATAGTAGAATGTAACTAAAGTTTTATAATTGTAATATAAAGAATTCGGGGTTAATAATATGAAATTTAGCAATGCGTTAATATATTTATTGAAACAAATAAAATGGCCAAAGAAATTAATTGGTATATCCCTATTTATATCTATTCTTGGAAGTTTAAGTGGCTTATTGATACCAGCATTTACTGGTAATATTGTTGATAAACTCAAAGATGGTAATATTAGTTCTCAGTTTGTAATTATTTTTATCTTACTTTTTATAATAAATGCTATTTTAAATGGAGTAGGTTTATATATACTTAATAAAGTAGGAGAAATTATTATATTTTCTATAAGAAGCCTAATATGGGAAAAGATAGTTTATTTAGAAACACGCTTTTTTGATATAAATGAAAGTGGAAATATTATGAGTAGAATTACAGATGATACAAAGGTTATTAATTTTTTCTTATCATATAAGTTACCAAACTTTCTTCCCTCTCTCATAAGTATAGTTGGATCTCTTATCATGCTTTTTATTTTAGATTGGCAAATGACACTAGTTACTCTCATTATTTTCCCGATATATGCACTGGTAGTCATTCCTCTAGGAACAATTATGCAAAAAATATCTATAAATACTCAAAATGAGATAGCTAACTTTAGTGGCCTATTAGGAAGAGTATTAACAGAAATAAGATTGGTTAAAATTTCTAGTATGGAAAAAGAAGAACTAAAAAATGCTCATAATAACTTATTACATATATTCCAATTAGGACTAAAACAAGCCAAAATAACATCGATAATTCAGCCGATATCTAGCTTGGTTTTATTACTAACTGTTGGTATCATTTTAGGATTTGGCGGATTAAAAATATCGAATGGAAGTATAAGTGCTGGGACACTGGTGACGATGGTATTTTATGTTTTTCAAATGAGTATGCCTTTAGTAAATGTATCTACACTTGTAACGGATTATAAAAAAGCTGTGGGGGCTAGTAGTAGAATTTATGAAATAATTAATGAAAAAAGTGAAAACATAAAAAATAATGGCTTAACTTTTGAAGGAAATAAGAACTTAACCTTCAATAATGTTACATTTTCCTACAAAGAATGTCCTGTTTTAGAAAATGTAAGTTTTACAGCATATAATAATTCTACAACAGCTATAGTTGGCCCTTCTGGTTCTGGGAAATCAACGATTTTTCAACTTATTGAACAATTGTATCACGTTCAAAAAGGGCAAATATTATACGGAGAAGAAAATATTAATAAATTTAACCTTACAAGTTGGAGAGAGAACATAGGATATGTCACACAGGATAATCCTATGATGAATGGAAGCATTATCGATAATGTTTTATATGGAAATTCAAAAGATATAGAAATGAAAGACATTGAACATTATTCAAAAATGGCTAATGCTCATGAGTTTATAAAAGAATTTGAAGATAGCTATAACACGGTAGTTGGTGAAAGAGGCGTAAAATTATCTGGAGGACAAAAACAGAGAATAGATATTATTAGGAACTTTATAAAACAACCCAGTATATTACTTTTGGATGAAGCAACATCTAGTTTAGACAGCGAAAGTGAGAAAAAAGTTCAAACTTCTTTAGAAAGATTAATGGAGAACCGTACTACAATTGTAATTGCTCACAGACTATCTACAATTAAAAAAGCTAATCAAATTATATTTTTAGATAAAGGTAAAATAACAGGAGTTGGAACGCATGAACAATTAATACAGAACCATCATAAATATGCTTCTTTTGTAAATAATCAACATTTAAAGTGAGGATTATTATAATTGTTTTTAAATCACTAAGAAAAAATGGCTGTTTATTTTTGTAGTTCATACAAGAAAATAAACAGCCATTTTTTCTTATTAATAATAAAACTAACGGCAATTTTTAAAATTTGGTATGTAATAAATCATAAAGATTTAATATAGAACTATCTTGTTTACCCAAAATATGTCTTGTTAATTCTGGGTTTTTATTTATATTAAAATATTGATTCATAACAGCAATTGATGCAGCAACCTTTCCAGAAGCCAATGAATTACCCGTAGAGAATATATGACTTCCTTCTTGAGAAGTAGTCAGTACCCAATCATCCATAATAAGTTGATTATTTAACCAATAATCTTTTCCATATTTATCTAATAGAGTAGTGTCTCCAGCATATGCTAAAATATCTATATTGTTTTCACTATAGTTTGAATAAGAAGCTAATTGATTATTAGCATTAGCAGAAGCTACACCTATTACATTGTTGAGCTGTGATGGCAAGTCTAAAATTGTAGAAGATGGGCTAAATTCAGTAATTTTATCTTTTTCTACAATATAGTTCAAGAATTCTTCTCTGTTATCAATATTTATATTATCATTCCCTAAAGCTCCGACAACAATAACACCTTTCTGTTCAGCATAATCTATAGCTTTTTGAAAACCTTGTATTTCTAAATTTCTATTAGGCAAATACTCTCCATTTTTTTTATGTGGTTCACGAATAATGTACGATCCTAAACTTAAATTTATTACATCTACACCATCATTAGCTGCCTTAATAATAGCTTTCATAATCCATACATTGTCTGCAGACTTGCCACCAAAAATCCTATATACCCTTATCCCTAAATTTGGAGCTACACTCGTTATATTCCCTTTTCCACAAATTTGACCTGCTACTTGTGTGCCGTGATTTAATTTATCAATCATATAATCAGGATGACCATTTTCATCTTCTTCCTGACCTCTAAAACCATTCTTGGGAACCATATTTACTTTAGATAAAATATTATCTTTAAGATCGGGATGATTTATATCAATCCCCGAATCAATAAGAGCTACACAATATTCGTGACTACCTGTACACATAGAATGAGTCTTATAATTTCGAGTTATCTTTTTAATATCCCACTGTATTTTTTTCGAATGAGGCATACTTTCTTGGTTTGAAGAAAGTGTATTTAAGTTGACTATGGATTGAGATTCACTAATTAGAAATTTAGTATCATGATAGAATTGTAATACATTTTTTTTATCTCCATATATTTGTAATATAAAGATTTCTGGTATTTCATATACAATTAATAAGTTATAGTTTTTAATCTCTTTTTTTGTGTATAAATACTCTTCTAGATTTTTACTTATGATTGTATAATATCCTCTTTCAAAAAACATATTTTCAGTATTACAAAATTTTAAAATTTGACACACCTCTTTTTTATTAAGTTAACAAATTTTTTATTAGATCAGTATTAGGATTTATTAAATTTAGCATTTGCCCTGTTTTACCTAAAAAGAGTGAAACATTTTCATTAGGATATGTATAACCAGATGTCCATTCAAAAGACAAAGTGCTTAATAGGTCTTTTGAATTATCATAATTACTATCCAAGGTCATTAATACTAGTGAATTTCCATGGCTTCCATGACAAACTGATTGTAAATTATTTGATAATCTATAATTTTTTATTAATTGATTTTCTAGTTCTTTTAAAGATAGACCATTTACATATGGACTCATTTCTCGGATTCTATTTCTTGCAATTACCATGCCCGAGACTCCATTACACCAAACAATAGGGACTTTTTCTTTATCAACATAATACAGTTCGTTTTCTTTTAGAATCATATTGTTGACCTCAGATAATATATTAGCATTTTTCATTATTTTATTTGATTTAATTAAAGCTAAAGCTATACCACTTAAGCCATGTGCTAAACCTATTTTATCCATAGTTGAATCGATGCGTTCAAGTAAAATATGACTTAATTTCTCGATATCTTTAATCAAAAATTCAAATTTATAATATTCATATATATCAACTAATAAAGATATAATACCACTAACTCCACCTAAATAATCCAGTGGTGCAGCTGTCTCATTACTAAGATAACTCTGATAGTTGCTCAATAATAATTTTAATTCTTCGGAAAATTCAATATTTTCATCAAAATATTTATTAACTAGATAAATATACTTAAAATAAGAAAAACGACCATGATAAGCAGAATAATTATTTTCATAATCAAGCTTATATAAATCAAAAATACCTTTATGAAACTTCTTTATTAGATTTGAGGTTAAAAAAGAAGGATTGTGTTTATTATACTCAAGTAAAGTTAATACTCCTCCAGACAAACCATAATACAAATCGTATGTAATAGGTGCTAATATTACATTACCTAATGTATCATATTTTAAATTCAAAGGATTAAAAGCACTCAATTCCTCTTTTAGTGTGAAAAATTCTTTTTCTAGAGTCGAACTCTTCTTTAATTTATGAAGAGAATATTTATTAGAATGATCAACGTTCTCTCTGTATGCATCTATCGAACTCTTAATTATTTTAAGCTGGGTATTTAACTCCTCAATACTATATTGATTTATTCTTCTAGTCACTCTCTCTATTGAAGATTCTTCAAAGAATTCTGAAATTATAACTTCTTCTTTTGAAGAGTACAAGTTTTTAGAATAGATATCGGCATGAAAGATTGGTGTATCTAAATTCATTAAACTTTCTAGTTCTCTTTTAGCTATAACTTGGTTGTCTTTATAATCTTCAATACTATCAGCTAATATTTCTAAAATACCTTTGTTACTTTCTAATTGACGGAAAAATTCTATATACTTAGCATAAATATATGTTGGCCTTAATACACTTCTAACACTGAACTCATTTTTTATTATTAAGTTAATTAGATAATTCTTATTATTAAGAGTTATTTTATACGAATCATGGAATCCATTCAGAAAAGAATTTATTTCATCGTAAATTTCACAATATACCCCTTCTTTAGTCTTTGGAATGTTTGTTGACTTTTTTCGGTTTTTTGATATTTCTTCTACTATAGTTATAGCATCGTTATCTTCATTTATTATTTTAGAAATAATATTATCCGTATAAGATTGGTTCGTAGTACCACCTAAAAATCGAATATTATCACTATAAGTCGAATAATCAAACAGTAGTGTGTTTAAAATAGTTTCTAAAAATGGATATGAAGCATTTGAAATATCTAGTTTTTTTATATTGGGTTGTAAAATAGTTTCTAAATCTATAAAAACTGGTTGGTTTCCCTTAGAAATAATATTCTCATAATGCATATCATTAGCATTTAAAGCATATAATATTTGAGTCTGTACACCTAAATCATAGTAGTATTTTTTTGCTTCATTATCTGATTTCATATATTCATAATCTATGTACTCTTGCCATCCATAAGTCTCTTTATCTAGTATAAATGGTATATATGGATCAAACTCGAGAGACTCTGCGTAAAATCTAAGAATATTAAAATAAAATAAATCTGGTTTTAAGCTCTTAGGTTTATATAAAAGCTTTGTTGCACTGTCTAAATAAACAATAGCTACTGTCCTTCCATTATTATGAGAATCACCTAAATCAATATGGATATCCGATAGTTTACTGCTTTTACTAACATTAGGTATATGTAATCTATCTTGTTCAAAATTCTCTGAAATTTCATATATGTAATCTAAATAAAAATCGACTCTTTTATTGAGTTGTTGTATTAAAGGGGACGAATTATGCAAATTATGTGTATAAGATCTTACATAAGATTTTATTAAAGCATTAGAGTCTTTTGATTTAAAAGTATTTTCATAAGTTTCTTGATAATCTATAAGTAAATGCTTCAAAGAATTCTGCTTAATTAATTCTAATAAATTCACTTTTATATTTGAATAAAATAAATCATTTACACTTATTTTCGAAACATTTTTCAAATTATAAACTAGACTATCGAATCTCTTTTTATAAAATTTTTGATAAATATATTCTAGTATTTCCTCCATATATTCTTCCTCCTTAAAAGCCCTCCCCTAATACAAAAGGGAGGGCTTTTAATATTAAAATTTAAATATTATGATAAACGTTATTTACCTGGACAAGCTTTCACAACTGATGCGCATTTTGTTGTTGGACAAACAGCAAGTGAAGCAGGAACAACTGTTGTTGTTGGTGTAACCCTTGGTGATGATGCAGAACCTTTTGAAATATTTTCTAACTCTTTAATTGTTACCTTCTGAATATTAGTCATAATAGATTCCTCCAAATTATCATTGATTGTTAATAAATTTACATGTACCATTATACTTGTAGGCTACTTTTTACACTGAAAGTGTACCATAATTATAGAATTATAACAAATTCAATCAAGGAGGATTTACTAATTATGAACAAACAAGAAATAGAGCTTTTTGAATCAGCAGGTAACTTCGCCAAAGAACTTGAGAATGGTAGTCTTGAGAACATTTTCGGCGGAGATTCACAACCAAGAGAATTTACTAGCGACAACGATGGTAAATATAAATCAATTACTTGGGAATGTTCAATCTGTCCAACACATACTTGTTTTGGATGTTAAAATCTTCATGGTACTAAAAGGATTTCCTTTTAGTACCTTTTCAATTTTAATGTTAACTCTAAAATATTAATATCTTATTAACAAGGAGATTTTTTTGTGAGTAATTTAATAAATATTATAAAACAATTTATTCCAGATTCGGATGAATCTAAATTAAATACTATTACTAACACTTTTTTTGATATGAATTTTTCAGATTTTGAAGATAAATATTACATGAACAATAAATCTCCTTTTCAAAAAGAGGTGGATTTAGAAAAATATAAGAACTCTGATTTTAAATCTAGGCCTTCAACAAGAGGAATGAATGTAATAACGGATTATATAATCTATTGCAACGATATAAATTACGCAAACTGCATAAAAGGTTTGTCATACATAGATAACAAAAAAGTAAAAAGAATTAATGATGATTTACTTTATCAACTTTCAATAATGTTAATGAAATTTTTATACCGAACTGTTGTATATGATATAAACAAAAAAAGAACAAAAAATTTATTTTTTAATACTGATGAAAAAGAACAATTCAAAGAATATTTAGAAGAATTAAAGGATAACAAAAAATTATTCGATTTTATTGAAAAATACCCTAGTTTAATTCAAGCTATAGAAAATTACCTTCATCAACTACATAAAAATATCCTACAATTCTTTCATCATTTAAAAAATGATGAATCATCTATAGCAGAAAAATTTCAATGTCGCACTCAAAACTTAGATTCTATATCCTTAGCACAAGGAGACCTCCATAATCAGGGGAAAATGGTTATTCACTGTACATATGAAGAAGGGTCAATATTTTATAAGCCAAGAAAAGGCGATGTCGATTTATTATTTTCCGATTTACTATCATTTTTTAATAAAAATACGAATCATGACTTACAGGCAACAAATAATTTAATTAAATCGAATTATTTTTGGGTAAAAGGTGTTGATTACAAAGAATGTAATAGTAAAAGTGAAGTATCTAATTTTTATTATGAGTTAGGAATAATTCTTGCTTTCTTATATATATTCGATGCAACAGACTTTCACGCTGAAAACTTAATATCACATGGAAGCCATCCTATTCTCATAGACTTAGAAAGTTTGATAGGAAATAGGAATTTTAGAGATTTTTCTGATGCAACAGATTTCAATAGATACTTACTATCCTCATCCGTAAAATCTACTGGTATACTGCCATTTATTTTTGGGGATAATGAATCCTCAGATGTAAGTGCTATTGGGAAAAAAGGTGCCAATCAGTCTTCCATTAAGGTACCTAAAATGAGCAATATTGGTACTTCTAATATTGCTGTTAGAAGTGAATATATTGATATTGAAGCATCTAAAAATCATCCTAAGCTTAATAATGAGTATGTAGATTCTGAATTATATACATCTGATGTAAAAAAAGGTTTTTCTATAGCTTATGACTTTATATTAAAAGAACAAAAGAACATATTAGAATTAATAAAAAGAAAAGCAAAAAATGTATTCTTACGTCATATAAATAAGCCCACAATGTTCTATACAAATTTAATAAACCTTAGTTATCATCCCCTAGTTATTCAAAATATTGCTCTTCGCGACTTTTTTATAGCTAGTCAATTAATTCAAGAAAAAAATGATTTAATTATACAAGAATTTGAAGATATGATTCAAAGTAATGTACCTTATTTTTCATATAATCTATGTAGTAAAGAATTAAATCATCATAGTCTTATGACATACAATAATTACTTCAAAACGAGTTCTTTTGATAATATTAAAAATAAATTCAGCCTTTTGTCTAATATCGATAAAAACAAACAATTAATGTTTATTGAAAATTCTATGTTAAAAAATACATTGATTAACGATGATAAAGATAAAAATTATTGTATTAAAAACTATAAAAATATAGATGATCATGATTATACAAAAAAGCATAAAGAAAAGCTTTTTAATTATATAATCAAGGGTGTCGAAGAACAGATAACTAAGTATCAAATTGAATATAAGAACACTTACAGTTGGAATTCCGGTACTCTTTATGGTGAAGGGGATAAAAAAACCTATCATGATATTATTATGACTGAAAACTTATACGATGGTTTATGTGGTATGGCTTTTTATTATTACTCTCTCTATTTATACACGGAAAACAAGAAATACTTATTGAAGTCTGAGGATATAATAAGTAATATTAGAAGTTATACAATTGAAAATACTAACTTACCTATTGGAGCATTTGAAGGAGTCTTTTCTTATGTGTATTTGTGTGGACTACTTTACAAAACTACTCGTAATAATCAATATCTAGACGACTGTATACGAATTATCAAAAATTTCAAATCCAAATTAGAGTGCGACGAAACTAATGATTTCATTAGTGGAAATGCGGGTATTCTTACTGTACTAATTAATTTATATACTTCTATTGAAATTGATATTTATAAGAATGTAATATATGACTCTATTAAAACTTGTGTAAACCGTATTTATTCTAATAGAATCGAACTAAATGAAAATGAAGTGACATGGGAATTTGTAAATAAGCAACATCTAACTGGTTTTGCACATGGTAATTCTGGAGTTTCTTATGCTCTAAAACTTTACTTGCAAAAAATAGAATATTCTGTAGAAATTGAAGAACTAACAAGTAAAGCTGATAATTACGAAGACAGGTATCGAGAAGGTGATTTATGGATAAATCATAATAAAAATGAATCTCCTCCTTTTGCTTGGTGCTATGGTTCACCAGGAATACTATTAAATAGATCAATGAACTCTAAAATGAAAAATGATAATATGAAAATAGCAGAAGAAATACTTTCACAAGGCTTTTCAAGGACCCATTGTTTATGCCATGGAGATTTAGGTAATGCCATTATTCTCGAAAAATTTATAGAAAAAGAAAAGTTAAGTAATATACTATATGATATATTACTTGGAGTTACAATTGAAAAGTTACAATGTGGAATAGGAGTACCTGAAATACAAAACTTTAACTTAATGACTGGTCTGTCTGGAATTTCTTATGGATTAATGTACATATTAAAGAATGACATTCCAAATGTTTTGATTTTAGAAATCTAAAAAAGGTGTGTTATAAAGTGATTAAAGTAGAAAATCTATCAGTTTCAACAAAACATCAACATATTTTAAAAAATATTTCTTATACATTTGAAGACGGGAAAATTTATGGTTTACTTGGTCCCAATGGAGCAGGAAAAACAACGCTTTTCAAATCTATGATTAATGTAATAGAATATTCAGGACAAATTGAAAATTCACACAGCAGAAATAACATCGGACATTTAATCGAATATCCTGCATTTTATGATAATTTAAGTTGTTATGACAACTTAAAACTCCATGCTAGCTACAAAAAAATCCATCTAGATAATATATTGGATTTTTTATCTATGGTGGGTCTCAAAGAAGCAAAAGAAAAAAAATTCAAAACTTTATCTATGGGTATGAAGCAAAGATTAGGAATAGCAAGGTCATTGATGGGAAACCCAAAAACTATACTTCTCGACGAACCTTCAAATGGACTTGATCCAAGTGGTATTAGAGAGATTAGACATATTATCTCTAATCATGTAAATATAAATAATAGAACTACAATCATTTCTAGTCATATATTAAAAGAAATTGAAGAATTTACAGATGTTTTTGTATTTATTAATAACGGGAAAATAATTGCCAATATTAAAAATACTCATACATCTTATGCATGTTTAAAATTAAAAGAATTACCAATAGATATTTCACAAAACAAAGATTTTCAAGGAGAAATTTCAATAATTTTTGATGGAGAATTTTATAATCTTATAGGTGAGCACCAATTTTTAAGTACTTTACAGGAAAACATAGAGGAATTAAATTTAGAAGAATTATACTTAAAAATCATGGAAATTCAAGTTGAAGAGGTGTTTTTAAAATGACAACATTTATAAAAAATGAATTTATAAAAATCAAAAGCGAAAAATTCTTATTGGTTATTCTTATTTTAATGCTGATTCCATTTGGAATGAATTTTGCAAACTTTATAATAAATGATAAAAACTTATCCCTATCAGATGGATTTTATTTTAGATTTTATAATCAATATTTTATGCTTCTCCCCATCATTAGTTGCATTATCGCGTCCTCTGTATATTATATTGAATATAAAAATAATACATTCACTAATTGGTTTTCATACAGTACCAGCCGCCCATTATTATTTTTTTCTAAAGGTATAGTTTCATTACTACTATCTCTTTTTTATTCTATAATTAATTTATTAATTATTTTAATTTTCTATATTATTAATGGGAGACCCGTCTCAGAAATACTTGCTATTACATTTTCTTTCTCAATAGTTAATTTAATAGTTATACTACTTGTTAATTTCTTTAGTATAGCAATAATTAACATAACTAAAAATATAATTGTTTCGATTGTAAGTGGGATTATAATCTCCATGGTTTCAATGATATTTATGGCCGCTCCCTTTTCATACGTCATTCCAACAACCTTTGGTTATAGACTAGGATTAGTATTTATAGACTCTAGTTTATATTATCCAAACGTATTATATACAATTATAGTGGGCTGTTCTATTTCTATTTTATTATTTGCGTTACTATTGTTTATTGCTTATAAATCATTGATTTATAAAAAGATTTAATTAATGATCAATGTTTCAAAGTTCTATTCAATTATCTACAGTAATTTTTAGACTGCTCATTTAGTGTGAATACATAATGGTAAGTAGTCTTTTTTAATAAAAAGCTTCCATTTAAATTGCACTAACCCCATGATGTGGGAGTAAATAAAAACACTTTCGTTGAATTCATATTAAAATGAATTTATACGGAGGTGTTTTTTCTATGAAAGAGTGGCATATTCAGTTGAAACAAAATATAAAGTAGTAGAAATGAAACTTAAAGGATATAGCGCAAGAGAAATAATGGATGCTTTAAATATTAAAAATGAATCTCAAGTTAAAGTGTGGTGGAAATGGTATAGAAATGGGGAAACACATAGATT